>JACZTW010000323.1 GCA_022573485.1 Planctomycetota bacterium | reverse complement strand
CCCGCCGCGAGATAATTCGTTCGCCAGCCCAGACTTGTCAGGAACCAGCACCGCCCCAAGCCCAATACCGTGCAATTCCGTCAGCAACGCATCGGTGATGTCGTCCTTACGGCCGTAGATGAGAATGGAGCCCGTGAGGCGCGTTTTGATCGGGCGGGCGTCCTGGCGGGATTCGAGCACGTCGCGTTCCGCTGCGGGCTCCTCGGTCTTCGCTTTCAGTTTGGATCGGCCATGTTCGGGCGGCGCAATCTGCAGGGCGCCGGCCTGCGACTGCGCCAGCTTCTCTATCAGTGACTGCAACTTGCTGATCGAGCCCGAGGCGTCATCGCTACGAACCTCCGAGGGCCAGGAAGAGAGCAACTCTTGAATCTCGCGGACCAAGTGAGCGATTCGGCGGGCTTCGTGTTGAATGGCCCGGATGTGGTTGATGCGATCCGACGGCCTGTGATCGCAGGTCAGCAGCAGATCGGAATAGCCCATGATGCCCGACATCGCGGCTCGTAAATCCCGCACCAAATGCTGGAGCAGCTCCATCTCCAGTTGAGCCTGTTCTTCGGAGCACTTCAATTGGCCCTCAACCGCTTCAACTTTGTCGTTCTCGCGCTTCAGCAGTTGTTGCGTGGCCGTCTCCAGCGCTTGGACCAGTCCGAAGAGTTCGCCCACGCCGCCGCGGCTGATCTTGGGTTCCAGGCCACGCTGCCGAATGCGGCCTTGGAGCGTCGCCAGAGGCAGCGCCGCGTTGACGCGGAAAAAAGTGTAGGCCATGCCGCCCGCCACGAGCGCCAGCAGACTCCCGAGACTGAGCACCGCTCCGAAGCGGGTCCACGCGGCGCCGCGAATGGCTGCTGAGTTTTGTGCCAGATAGAGCAGCACGGGAGTGCGCTCGTCCCCATAGGGCAGCAAAACCAGAGCCTCCAGGCGATCCAGATCTTGGTTGGTGCGGACCGTCGTCACGCCCGGCCGGGGTGCCTTGACGCGCGCGAGATAGCCCGGCGCATCGCCCGTGGCGTAGTCGGCGCTGAGGCCCTCCCAGTCCAGACTGTGGGCCACGGCGATTCGCCCGCCGACGATCAGCGCGAGGTGATCGAAATGCCGGCGCTTGGTTTCGAGTTGGTAGTACTTGCGGAGCAATTCGCGGGGTTGCTTGGCGGTATCTTGCAGCAGGGCCAGTGTCGTGAATTCGACGGCGCGTGCGGCTTCGGCATGGAAGCGTTGCGTTGTTTCACTCAGGCATGTGTGTCGGGAGTAGAACGCGCACAGCACGGCCACACCGAGTACCCATCCGCCACAGCAAACGGCGGCCCGCCCGGCCAGGCTGAACTGCCTGCGCGGAGCTTGCTCCCTGTTCTTTACGCTCATGCCACAATACTACAATTGGTGGACCTCGCGAGACGGGCACAGGCCGAAAAGACGCACTCGCTTTATCGACTCGGACGATGAGGCATTTTCGGACCAGGATGCCACGCCACGCGCGGGCGGAATGGGCTACTCCACCGTAGCGGTCGGGGTCTCTGCCGACCGTCCTTCGTAAAAGGTAAGACGGCCGACACAGAGGTCAGCCGCTACAAGACCAGAATATCAGACGGGGGCGCTATTTCGCGGCTTGCAGTTTGCCGATGCCGTCCAGGACTTCAGAATGTTCGGGGAATCGGCCGGTTTCCTTCTTGCAGTAGATCAACTGGCCATCGACTTTGACGTCGAAGATTCCCCCGCCGCCCTTGATGAGTTCGGCGGCGATGTCGAATTTGGCCTTGATCGCGTCCGCCAGACCGGCGGCTTGGGGCGTGTAGTTTCACTGTACGCAATACTCAATGGAAATGTGCATGTCGGCCCTCTTTTCAGGCGTTCGTTGGTCACTCACGCGTGTCCGCTGTCCTTCATACAGTAACAGCCCCTCGACGACCGATCAACAGAGCAGAGGCTATGCCGACAACATCAAGTGACAATCCGTCTGTGCCCCGCACTAAGATCAGGGCCATCTTGTTCGATTGGGGCAACACTCTGGCGAGCGTGCATCGAGAAGGCCAAGCCTGGGAGCGTTGCGCCCGGGCTGCGGTTGATGCCGCGCACGGTGCAGGCCTTCCGCCGGCGCGCGAGGCCGCCGGCCGGCTCCGCGATGACTTTCTCGCCGCGCGAGCGCGGGCGATAGCCGACCCACAAGGTCGGGAGCTGGACGGTCATTCCTTCTTCACCGATTGGCTCGCGGGAACGACGACGCCTGAGGCGGCTCCGCATCTCGCCGATAGGGCGAGCGAGGCTTTCTGGACCGCGTGGACGGATTGCCTCGATCTGCTCGACGACGCTGACCGGGTACTCGCATCGCTGAAAGATCGCGGGCTGGTGCTGGGGATGGTCAGCAATGTGGTGGCGCCCGGATCGTACTGCCGCCAACAACTCCGGCGGCTCGGCCTGTTGGACCACTTGAGCACATTCACGTTTTCAAGCGAGGTCGGCCTGCGCAAGCCGCGCGAGGAAGTGTACCGCCACGCTCTGGCGCAATTGGCAACGCTGGCAGGTGGCCGGCCGCTGCGACCTGAGGAGATTTTGTTTGTCGGGGATTCTCCGACGTGCGACGTTGCCGGGCCGGCGCGCCTGGGCATGCAGACGGCGCTGCTCGTGCATCCCGAGGTTAAATCGCACTGGCCGGCGGAGGATTACGAAGGTCTGGCACCGACGCATCGGATTACGCGCCTGAACGAACTCGAACATACCCCGATCACGATAGATGATTCAATGGCGAATTGACAAGGAGCTGCGAGCTTTAGCTCGCGCGGATCTTCGCCAAGTGAGAACGTCGCCCACTACCAAAGTCCGCGCAAGCTGAAGCATGCGGCTCGTTGTCACTTCGAGAGCGAAGACAATCCTCCTTCGAGTGAATTGCTCATGCGGGTCCGCATCCGCCCCAGCAGAACTGCATTCTGAACAAAGCACAGCAACAAGCCGAACGTAATCACGCCCGCGAAAAGTGCCACGGTGCCCTTCGCCAGAACGAGCAGCACGAATTGAACCGCCAGCCCAGCCACGAAGACCATTCGGAACCGCGCCGACCAATCCACACACGTGAGCACCTGCCAAGTGGCCAAATACACGATCGGCAGCGTCACCAAATGGTGCTTCCAGGTCCGCTCGCTCAGCAGCAGCATCGCCACCAGCACCAACGACAACTCGAGCAGCAGGCGCGGGTCACGCCGCGACACAATCGG
>JACZTW010000081.1 GCA_022573485.1 Planctomycetota bacterium | reverse complement strand
AGAAAGTATTGTTCCGGTACCCATACAGGTGCCGTTAAATCCCCTCCTGAAAAGACGTTTGCCAGGTGATTTGAAACCACCCCATCATGTTCCGTGGCGTAGCCTGCATCCATCATACCCCATACAAAAAGTTTCAAATCCGCTAACACATCGCGCCCGGATGCCCAAATTTTTCCCGGCGCCGGCGGGTGATAACCTCCCGCGACCATTTCCAGGGCAGTACGTTTGGCTTCTGCGAGCAAATAATCACTGTTCATCACGATGCGGTCTTGCGCCGCAAGATATCCCATCTCCTGAGCCTGAAGAGCGCTCTCGGCGGTGAAATGGGCGGCTATGATTACGTCATCATCGATTGCCCGCCGGCGCTCGGGCTGCTCACCATCAACGCCCTGGTCGCCGTCGATTCCCTGTTGATTCCCCTGCAATGCGAGTTTTTCGCTCTCGAGGGGCTGAGTCAGCTGTTGGACACGGTGAAGCGGGTCAAACAAAACCTCAATCCTGGCCTCAATCTCCTCGGAATTGTGTTGACCATGTATGATAAACGCAACAACCTGTCCGCACAGGTGGCTGCCGATGTTCGCAACCATATGGGCAAAATGGTCTATGACACGGTTATACCGCGCAATGTCCGGATCTCCGAAGCGCCGTCGCACGGCAAGCCCGCCCTGCTGTATGACGTCGATTGCGCCGGCTCGCGGGCCTATCTGCATCTCGCCAGCGAGGTGCTGCGCCGCGAGCGTAGCGCGGGCCGGGCCATGAGAGTCGGGCCGTGAGGCTCGGACGACCGTGATTGGCAAGCCCGGCGGGTCGCCGCCGCGCCGGGGTCTGGCGCGGGGTCTGTCGGCCTTGCTGGCCGATGTCGACAGCGAGATATGGAAGCCGACGGCCGGCGGCGCGCCCCCCCGACGCGTCGGCTCCGGGCCGGTCGCGCAGCCCCGGCACTCGCACTGCGGGACGGAAAAATGTGACCAGTGAAGACTTGGCCTCGGCACGTTCGGATCCCCTGGTCCGTGCGGCCTTGGAATTGTTCGACGGTAAACTGATCAACGTGCAGAAGATCGCGGCGGTAAGCCCGGAGACGCCTGCCGTTGAGCCTGCGAAGAAAAACGAAGGAGAGTAGCCATGCTGGGTGGATTGGGCGATCTTGCGAACCTCGTCAAACAGGCCGGCCAAATGAAGGAAAACATGGCCAACTGGCAGGAGGAGCTGGCCCGCAAGACCTTCGAGGGCGACGCCGGGGCGGGCATGGTCCGGGCGGTGGTCAACGGCAAGTGTGAGCTGGTGAACATCAAGATCGAGCCGCGCGCCGTCGAAGATGTCGAGATGCTGGAAGACCTCGTCAAGTCGGCCGTCGGCGCCGCGACGCGAAAAGCCCAGGAGGCCGCCCGCGCCGATCTGGGCAAGCTCACCGGCGGCATGAACATCCCGGGCCTGGAACAAATGCTCGGCGGAGGCCAGTAGCAAGTGATTAGGCCACAAAGACACAAAGGCACCAAGAGCTAGAAATGGAGAATGGAAAATGAAGAATGAAAAAAGGAGGAACGGCTTCTACTTCGAGCAAGCAGTTGCGAACTTTGCTTTTCCTTCTCCGTTCTGCATTCTCTATTCTGCCTTCTTCCTTTCTTTTCTTCGTGTCTTGGTGCCTTCGTGGCCAGAATTCCGAGAGTAGGGATCGATGGCCAGCGGCAGAATCGCATCTTTGGATCGACTGATCGACGAATTGAAGAAGCTGCCGGGCATCGGGGCGCGTTCGGCGGAGCGCCTGGCCTTCCACATCCTGCGATCGTCAAGCGATCAAGCCGAAGCGCTGGCTAACGCCATTACGAACCTGAAGAAGAGCATTCGACACTGCAGCCGCTGTTTCAATCTGACCGACCGTGAGCAATGTGGGATTTGCAGCGACGCGGGCAGAGACCAGAGCCAAATCTGGGTCGTCGAACAACCGAAGGACATCCTGGCGCTCGAAGCCACGGGCTTGGTTCGGGGAGTCTATCACGTCTTGATGGGGCACATCGCGCCGCTGGACGGCGTGGAACCGGGAGATCTCACCATCGAGTCACTGGTTCAACGCGTGAAAGATGAAAAGATTGAGGAGCTGGTCCTGGCCACCAATCCGACGATGGAGGGGGACGGCACGGCGTTGTACTTGGAGAGCATACTTGAGCCTTTGAAGGTGCGCACCACGCGCCTGGCGAGGGGATTGGCGGTGGGTTCTCAGCTTGAATACGCAACAACCGCCATGCTGGAAGCGGCCATTCGCGGACGTAGCTAAATCACGCGGCTCAGGCGATCAGCGGTCCCGCGCACAACCCATCCCCTGAACTGACCACGTTATTTTATCGCACTCTCCCATAACTCCGCAACCGAAAATCAGCGGTCGATTTGTGGCATCTTTTGACCGCCCGTCGCCGGAGTAGTGTATAATTAAGGTGATGTCACAGTACTTATCACAGGTCATGTCCCAGCAAATGCGCCAGGAGCAACGACTGACTCCGCAGTTGATTCAGTCGATGAACATCCTGCAACTCAACGTCGCCTCCCTGGATCAGCGCATCCAGGAGGAGCTGGAGCAAAACCCCATCCTCGAGTACGAGCCGGACAATGGGCAAGAATCCGAAGGCGGGCAAGAGTCCGAAGAGCCTGCCGGTCCGGACGGCGACGGCCTGGAGGTGTTGGAATGGCTCAGCGAGCAATACGGTTTCAACGCCGGTGAGCACTCCGGCGTGTCCCGCAGCAGTCTGAGCGAACGGGACGGCAAGATGGACGCCATGGCGAACACGGCCAGCCGTCCCATCAACCTGTATGATCATTTGATGGAACAGTGGGCCCTGGTCGACGTGGACGACGATCTCCGCCGCGCCGGCGAAGCGATCATCAACCACATCGACGACGACGGGCTGCTGCACGTGGCCTTGGAAGAAGTGGCTGATTCGGTCCGACCGCCGCTGGACATGGAGTGCCTCCAGTCGGTGTTGAGCTCTGTCCAGCAGCTTGAGCCCGTGGGCGTGGGCGCCCGGGACATGAAGGAATGCCTTCTGCTGCAGCTCCAGGCCCTGCCCGGGGACAACCGCATCGAAGAAGAACTCGTCGCCAATCACTTGGAAGACTTGGTCAAGAATCGCCTGCCTCAGGTGGCCAAAGCCCTGGGCTGCGATATCGAAGAAATCAAAGAAGCCCAGCACGTCCTCTCCCGGTTGACGCCGACGCCGGGACTGTCCGTGGCCGACCGCGAGATTCCCCGGATCAAACCCGACGTCATCGTCGATTACATGGATAACGGCAGCGGGTATACGGTGCGCCTGGCACGCGGCAACGAACCCAAGCTCCGCATTTCCAAGAAGTATCTCGAAATGATGAAGGACCGCAAACAGGACAAGAGCGCTCGGGCCTACCTCAGACAGCATCATGAGTCCGCCAGCGCTTTGATCGATGCCATCACGTTTCGGAAGGATCGTTTGCTGGAAGTGGCTGAAGCGGTCGTGGAGCGGCAGGAGGATTTCTTCGACCAAGGCACGGAGGCCATGAAGATTCTGCGTATGAGCGAGCTGGCAGAGCAGTTCAACTGCGATCCTTCCACCATCAGCAGAACGGTCGCGGACAAATACGTGCAGTCACCTCGCGGCATCCATCCGTTGCGGGATTTCTTCGTAGGCGGCACGGAAACGAGCGATGGGCAGAGCACCAGTTGGGACAGCGTCAAGGCCCGCGTGCAGGCCATGATCAACGAGGAAGACAAGGAGAAGCCACTGAGCGATGACCGGGTCGCCAAGACGCTGGCCAAGGAAGGCATCGCACTCTCCCGCCGCACGGTGGCCAAGTATCGCCAGCAGCTCAATATCCCCCCTGCCCGACAACGAAAAGCCTACTAAACTCGCGTTTCGCAAACGGTTCGATTGTCGGCCTGACCCCCATCAGCCTATAATGAACTTGGCGTCTCAACCGGGCGGCAACCCCCTTATGGGTCTCGATAATGCGCGATTGGACATGCCGTGTGGCGGCAAAACGAGCGAACTTGGCGGCCGGCCTTTGGGGCTTGCTGGCGGCCGTTGGCGCTGCCATCGGCGCGGCCGGCGGTGTGGCCGGCGGTGTACCCGGCTGTGCCAACCCCCAGCCGTCGGCATCGGGCGCGAACAAGCCGGCGTGGGCCGAAGTCAATCCAGCATTGCTTGATGAAAGTGTGTTCACGCGCCGCGACGCGGAGACCGATCCAGACGGATCCTCAACAGCTTTGCCAACCGTCGCACTGGAAACCTATGTTCAAGTGTGGCGCTTTCGGGTTCCCGCCGGGCGGATCAGCACCACCGAACAATTGTGGGACCATCTCGATGAATCGATCGTGGCCCCTCGACAATCGGTGCTGCTGAACCGGAACGGAATCCGTGTCGGCGTGGGCCGAGTGGCCTCTTGGCCCGCGGTCCGCGCCGTACTGGTGATGCACGAGCCGGAAGTTTCAGCGAGCACGCCGCTCGTGACCGGCGGCGGGCCCTGGTCGCTCGAGCTGGCCGACATCGAGGACGACACGCCGCTGTTCTACTTTGACTCCGAGGACCGACTGACGGGCGCCCGACACGCCGCGGGCAAGCTGTGCCTGCGCATGGAACATCTCCTGGATCTGGACAATCTCGCGATGTTGACGCTTCGCGCCGTGCCGGAGATCCGCCGCGACGATCCACCTGCGCGCACACGACTGCGTTTGGCTGCGGAGCCCGCCGACGACCCAACCGAACGCTTCTCTGCGCTGACCTTCACGATGGCGGTGCCGTCGGAGCATTTCATCGTTATCGGGCCCGGGCCGGCCTCACGCATGCTCCACCTCGTCGGGAGCAGACTCTTCAAGAGCGCGGAAAACGGCGAAGACTTCGAGAATGTGTATTGCATTGTGCCTAAGATATTGAGGAGGCAAGTGTCGATCCATCGGGCGACGCCCAGGTAATGCGTAGAGAGAGCGCGATATCTTCAATTCCGGGCGCGGAGTACTTTCTGCACCTGTGCGACAACGCGGGCGTAGCCCTGCTGTCCGTCGATGGCGACTTGACCATCCGCTACTGCAACCACAAAACAGCCGACTTGCTGGGTCGTCCGATCGAGAGTGTCGTCGGCGCTTCACTGAAAGATGTTCTGGGCAGGCCCGACGGCGCCGCGATGGAGAAACTCGCCCGGCAGGCGATCCGGCGCGGCCAATGTGGCGCGACGGAGTTTCGATGGGAGAACCCCGAAGGTGGCCGGCAGTTCCTGGCCGCCACGCTCTCGCCGATCCGCGACGACCGCGACTGCATTCTAGGAGCGTCGGTCTGTTTCCGAGATATCACGCACTGCATCCAGCTTCAGGATCAACTCGGCCAAGCGCGCAAGATGCGCGCCCTGGGCGCCATGGCGGGCAAGTTCGCGCACCACTTCAACAACATCCTCGGCAGCGTGGTCACCAGCGTCGATTTTGCCAAGCAGTGCAGCGACATGCGGGTCATGAAAAAAACGATGCACTCCGTGGCGAGATCGCTCCAGCGGGCCACCACGTTGCTGGACGAGCTGCTGGCCTTCGCGGAAGCTGACCACCGCGATACCGATCTGGCGGACCTGACCGAGACGATCCTGCAGTTCGCCGACGATATCAAGCCGACCCTCGACGAGCGAAACGTCGAGTTTGATTTGAAGCTCGCGCGTGTGCCTGTGATTGAAGTTCCGCGGAACCAGTTCCTCATCGTGCTGAACAATCTGGCCGGCAACGCGGTCGATGCCATGACACATGGGGGCCGCCTGAGCGTCGAGTTGGCCCCGGACCGCGATCACGTCGTTTGCAGAATCGTCGACACCGGGCAGGGCATCGTCCGCGAGAACCTGGAGCACGTTTTCGAGCCCTTCTACAGCACCAAAAACCCGGAACTCGGCGCGGGAATCGGCCGGCACCACGGGCTGGGCCTCTCCGTGGCACTGGGCATTGTGCACGAGATGGGCGGAGACATCGCCGTCTCATCCAGTCCGGGGCACATGACCACGATCGAAATCAGACTGCCAGTGGACCCATCGCAGCCGCTTGGCCCGGAGTGCGAGGACTCGCCGGAGCATCTCGGACAATAGGTCGCCACGACCTCAACACGGCCGATATCACCAACCCGTGAGCGAGTCGATTTTCCAGCGATTTCTGTCGGCGTGAACCACAAAAAGTACGTTTACTGGGGATTTTTCGCACTAAATGACTGTTTTTGTGAAACCTGTTGTCGTGTAGCGGTTATCATGGATATAATCACGGCAATGGTTATGCCCGCCGGTTGGGCTGCAGTGAACCTTCCTGAGTCGTCGATATTTTAGAATGATAATGCAGATCAAGAGATTGCCGGGCGAGCCTATCTATGCCCGGAGAGAGTCGAACAAACTGAATGCGGTTCAAGAAATCCATTCTTAACAACCGTCGCATTTTCGCCACTTGCGGTCTGGTCTTGCTGGGCCTGTTCTACAGTGACACCCAACGGTTCGCCCGTCGCGCGATGGCCGATCCCATACCGCAGATTCTGAAGACGGCCGAGGCGACGTCGATCCCGGCGGCGCACGCCCGACCGATTCTCCGCCTGTATCATGACGATCCGCTGGCCTATCTCAAACAAGCCCGCAACGACTACGACCGCCGCATCCGCGACTACGTCTGCGACTTCACTAAGCAGGAGCTACTTGGCGGCCGGCTCGGCAAAGAGCAATTGGCACAAGCCAAGTTCCGCGAAGGACCGTTCAGCGTTTACATGCACATCACGCAGAATCCGACGCGGGCCCGGCGCTTGTTGTATGTCAAGGACCGCATCGTCAAGGACGGCCGACAGCAAATGGTCATACAACCGGAAGGCCCGATCGCCCGCCTGCTGGTCAACAGCGTCGAGAGGCCCATCGACGGCCGAGACGCACGCCGCGCCGCACGAAAAACCATCGCCGATTTCGGGTTCGCCCGTTCGCTGGACTTGTTGATTAAATTCGCAGACGTCGCCAAAGAGATGGGCCGCCTCGACATCCGTTACATCGGCGAGGGCGAGATCGATGGCCGACCGACGTACATTATTGAGCGCCTCTCGCCCATCGACGACACTAGCTATCCTTGGCCCGACGCCCGCGTCATCGTCCACATGGACCAGGAATGGCATTTGCCCGTCGCTTGCTACTCCTACGGAGACCTCGATGCCACGCACTTGCTCGGCAAGTACATCTACACCAACGTCCGCCTAAACGTCGGCCTGCAAGCCACTGACTTCGACCGAAAAACCTACGGCCTCTAAACTTCCTCCCCCCTATATAGCCGGCCGCATGCGGCCGGAAACCTTTCGCAGTTGTAGCAGTCGGCTTCTCGCGCCGTCGCCAAAGCGGCTATCCCGGACATTTCACCGCAGAGCACTTAGCGCGGCCTTCGGCCGCAACCAAAGCCGCCAGTATCGAGCCACGAGTAGCTCACGCGAATTTCTGGCCACAAAGGCACCAAGACACCAAGAAAAGCAATGGAAGTAATCGTCACTACGATATCACCCAATGACGCATGAAAGCTGTTTACTACAGACTGTTTACTTTTGAGAGAAGAACAAATGAAATACATTCCTTTATCTTCGTGTCTTTGTGTCTTCGTGGCAAAATCAATGCGATAAATCCGCGCGGCACGCGAAGAAATCGACCGTTTGCAATACAGAAACCGCAGAGACGGAACAGAAAAGAATTTAGCAAAGCCAACGCAGAACGCGCAGGTGATACACACCGTCGAAGCAACACTCGCTCGAATTCGCCTGCAACTTCTTTGCCAACAACACTCTGCGCGCTCCGCGGTCTCTGCGGTCCGCCGCGGCGGATTCGGGCTATGGCGCGTCGGTGACCGCCGGACCCCCCAGCAGCATCCGCGTCGGGGCAATCACTTCACTTACGATTTCAAACTTAGGAGAGGAGACGCCGCCCGCCGGCACGAGCAACGCCCCATTGTCTCCATTGCAGAGGCATCAGAATAATTTGTGGGGACACAACAGACTATCCCGGCACCTTTGCGTGGCCCGAATTCGTCCCCACTTTCTCGATCCGGCGGCCCTTGCCAACGCATGCGGCGACCCTGCCAAGAAAGAGCTACTCATCCCCCTCATCCCTCGATCTTCCACCTAGACATAGCTATACCCAAGCGCAGATATATCGCGCGTGGCCACCTCATCCTCTGACCATGGATCCATGATCGCCGCAGAGCCGGTGAGATTCGGATTCTGGCCGGGATTTGCTACCTGCCATTCGGCCCAGATTCGATCGATCTCCGCGTGGTGCATCCAGAACACTGGGTCCGTAGGCGCGGTCGAGATGCCGAGCATTGATCCGCCGACCCACACATGCGCTGAGTCGTGAATGCCCTCGAGCGCCGGCCGAAATGTGTCGAAGGTAGGATTCCCCATCGCCGTCGTTACGGCCCCCGCGTCCGGCAAGAACGCGAACGCGCCGATGTTGCGGTTGACCGTGTGTGGCCCACCCGCCAGATTCACGGTCGGGGTGAAGCCGAGAAGCCACGACGGGAAAGCCTGCTCCTCGCTCGATTTCCAGTACGGAAGGCACACGGTGGGATCCACCATTTGGAGCAACTCCTGCAAGCGTACCAGATAGATCCGGTGCCAGGGCAGGAAGCGAGGGTTCCCGTGCATTTGATGAGCCGCATTTGAGTGAATATCCACGAGTGGCGCAAGGGCGTTCATTGAATTGATCAGAGTGAACGCATTCAGGAAGCGATCCAATTGAGTGCTGGTCAGCGTGCGGTGGTCCCTGCGGACACACAGCGGTTCGTTCCTGCCATCCTCGTTCCCGCCTTCGTCAGACGTGGTCGGCGCCTTGTAGTCCTCCTTGCGCGGCTTGAAGCACGCATGCTCGTACGGGTGCGGGATGTAGGGTGGCGGCTTCTTTGATGCGTAGTCTCCATAGATACGCACATCCGGACAGCGGGGGTTGTCCGGCGGGCTTTGGCTGCCAGGCTTGGGTTTGGCGCCGGCACAATCCGGTTCACAGTGGATCTTGTACTTACTCTTTGCCATGAGAACACCTCCTTAGTATGGCACCGGCGACGCGATCGGGCCGGAAACGGAAAGTCCTCGGCCCAAGCTGCCGCGTCACCTCTCGACTCTACCGATTCTGAACACTCGTCTACACAGAACACACCATATTGCTGCCTCCACGACATCCGAGGCTTACAAAAGGAGACCCCGCCCGCCGGAACGGGCAGCGCCTTATTGCCTCCACCAAAGAGGCATCAGAATGACTTGCGGCCACGCAATAGATCATCCCGGCGCCTTCGCTCGGCCCAAATTCGGCCCCACTCTTTCGATCCGTCAGCCTTTGCCGTTGTATTCCGCGGTGTGGTCTGGAAGAGGCCCTCGACCCCTTATCCTGACCATCCGAAGTTCAGGACCATTGCAACTCGAAATCAACAGTCACTTCTTCGTTGGAACATTCTTTGCGCCCCAGGTTGTGAAGCCCCGAAAGGGATAACGAGAATTTCAAGTCGTGAAAGTCGTTCTTCGCCTCGATCAACCACTTGTAACCGTCAAACTCTTGCTTGCCGTCGTGGTCTTCTTTGAAGTGCCAAAGACGATAACCGCCGCCGAGCCTTGCAATCGGTGTGTTCTTCGATTCTTCCTGCAGGATCACGATCCAGAGCGCGCCGAGCGGACCGACGAGGTAAGAATTCCAGGCCATTAACTGGGTCTCGAAATAGCCGGCGGCCCGAGCCTGTCGGACCAGTCCGCGACTGTCGAAGCTCGAGAACGGCGTCTCTGAGATCGCTTTGTGCGCCGTAGCACCCTCATAGTCTTTCGCAATGCGGACCCGCACCAATTCCACGCACGCGTAGCGACCTTGTCCCGGTAGGGGATTTCGGGGAGAAAACGAGCGTTCGGCGAGATTGCGCTCGGCCCGGCGTTCGAAGGCGTCGCCATGTCCGCCGCCTGAGTGACCTCCGCCACCATGTGTTTCCGGCGCGGGAACAAGGCGTTCGTCGGTCTTGTGATGAAACGCGTGAAACAACGGCGGTGTCCGCGTTGCGAAGATATCGAACCCACCCGCAGTCCAGAGCTTGGTGCGCGCACCTGCCGATACGACAGTCAGCTTCGAGGGCGCGCCGACTGGATCCGTTGGTCCTGTCGGCTGCGGGTCTTCATCAAAGCCGGGGATCGGGATACCCCAATACGTTGGATGATCGATCACGAAGCCAAATGGCGTCGTTCGACCGTCTTTGATCTGGCTGGGTGTAAACTCGCAATCGGTTTTCGACATCTTGATTGCTCCTTGGTACATGAGAATAAATAGCGCCAACGGCCCCACTATCCCTCTTTGTCCTGACACGCACACCTGCTCAACCCGAATTCACCTAATCCTCGTCACGCAGTCAGACACACTACAGGGGCAGTATCGTTGGCGTCGTCGCCGCCTTGCCGGCTCGCTCAACGAAGAGCTCGGTCAGGACCGAGAAAAACTTCTTCGATTCCTTATGTGTCCGTTTGATGTAGAACCAATGGCCCCGATACTTGACGCTCACGAAGGCGACGTGATCGTTAGGGGGATGGTCGTCGGACATTACCTCGAATGCTAGAATACCGGAGTCGGCTGACAGCCCATCCCTTTCCTTCTCATCCCATTCCGGCTTATGAGGCGACGGCACGTCCACTCCAAGCGACAAGCAATACATCATCTGCACGATGGAACGGAATCTTATGTCGATTCGCTCCTTGTCCTCGATTGGCTCTTTATCCTCGCCTCTCGATTCGGAATCGCTGTCCTGCGAGAAGTGATATCGGAATTCTCGTTCGACCTTCCGTTTAACCTGAGGCTCCACATCTACTTTCATCGTCCACTTGCGGCTTGCGCGAACCAAAACATACTCGTCTTCATCCTTCTCGTCTTCATCCTTCTCGTCTTCATCCTTCTCGTCTTGATGCTTCTTCTTCTTCTTGAATTCTAGCCCCGCCAGCGTGGCGTTGATCACGTCTTCCACTTCGATCTCACATGCTGCATAGCTCGGCAAGAATTCTTCCTCCACCATTTTGCTCTTTATCAGGAGTTCTCCGTTTTTATCATCTTCTTTAAGTTGCGTCAGGAACTCGATCCACTTCGGTGTGTCTCTGTAAGCGTCTACTGTTATCTCCGTAGCGACTGTCTCCTCCTTGTCGCCGTCTTCTGGCTTCGTGTTATCGCCGTCTTCTGGCTTCGTGCTATCGCCGTCTTCTGGCTTCGTGCTATCGCCGTCTTCTGGCTCTTCCGTATACGTATAACTCTGCATCGCGAGCGCAAGGTACTCATACAGAGATCCTCGCCTTGTCGCCAGAGCAAGCATTTCGTCGGAGGTTAGTGGTTCAAGGAGTCTTGCGAAATCAGCATCCTGCATGGGGCTCAGTTTGATGTTCGGGTTGTTTGTGAACTTGCTCGAAGCTGTTACCGTCGCCGAGTTTGCGTTGAGGGGGGCGGCTCCGACGTTCTCGTTTATAGTCCCTGATGCCATCGAGCTCGCGTCCAGCGAGAATCGTGCGTCGATGTCGCCGACGTTCAGGAACATGGGGCTGTCGTTGTATCTCAGGCGCACGATGTTCAGCAGCAACTGCTGAGCCGTCGATTCCTGGATCGCTTCGTTGTACTTGTAACGCTGCACCTTTAGAAATTGGGGTCCTACGCAGCCGTTCAAGAGCACAAGAAGTGCGAGGACCATCACGCGTCGAGTCATGTTGTTCTCCTTGATTGTGCAATTCGAAATCAATTCCGCATGCATGACGCCCCACCTGCGCTATCTTGGACCCCTAGTGCTTCTTCAACGAGGATCTCCACAGAGCAGGATGCGACTGCTTCGAGTGCCGCGCCGAAACCATTGCCGAGCGACTCAAAGACGCACCCTGAGCCCAAGACGTATACACAACACACCCAACACGCCACGCTCCGGCCATAATTGTATTTCCGCTTCATCGTCATACACCTCCTAACTTGGAATCCAAAACCGTAGCGAGATATCCGAGCCATGAACCTATGCTCCTCAAAAACCGGCGTCGATCGATCGAATGTACTCCTTGCAGCCGTAAAGTAGACACTGCGTCACCCATCAAGCCGCAACGTGCCAATCGGCCGGCAAGATCACAAACGACAGTTGCACGCGTGCCGGCTTACCACTTCACTGTTCCTCCTCCCGGGCCTATGAGTCGGCTGGCGGACTCGCGGAAGACCAAGTCCTCAGGCCATACAGTCACAAAGCCGTCCGGATCGACAAAGTCGTGCAGTGCGTAGACCGTGGCCGACGTGGGGCCGGCCAAAAACTCGGAAGTCAGGTAGCACCGGTCTTTGTGGTCTTTGAGATACTTCCAGAATCCCCCCGTTACCATCTTCGCGTAGCGGTTCACTTCCCATGATGACAACCGTCGAAACAACTTCGGCAGTACCACCCGGCCCGTGTCCAACGCCTCGCTGAACACCGGCTTCTTGCTGGGACGCCGATAGATCATCTTCCAGTCCAGGCGCCCAACATAATCGGCCAGGTTCGGCCAAATGTAACGTCCAGCGGCCCAGGCCTGATCGGCTGCACGCCGTAAGGAGCTATTGCAAAACCGTGTACATGACATTTAACCATGAACCAATTTCCCATGACAGATCAGTGCTGCCGCGAGTTGGTGAAACGCCAAAAAGCTCTTGTCGCTTCGCTCGTAGCACAGGCGTAA
>JACZTW010000322.1 GCA_022573485.1 Planctomycetota bacterium | reverse complement strand
TCGAGTGAAATGTAATTCGTGGTGATGCCATCAAGACATGGGAGACGTTCGATGAATAGAAGCTGGCCGGTAGCCATTGGGTTGTTGATCGTGAGCCTGTCGGGAGCGGCACCGGTGCCGGCGCCGGCGCTGACGGACGACCTTCAACCTGACGACCGCAACATCGAATCAGGTATTCGCACCGTCCTCCAGAACGTGCTGCCCGCAGTCAAGATTGCCGATGGCGACGAAGGGCGGCCCAGTGCCTGGTTTGGGGTTCGGGTCACGCCGCCGGGGCCGGCGCTCACATATCAGTTGGGCCTGGCTGATCGCGGTTTACTGATCACGAACATTTGCAAGGATAGCCCGGCCCAACGCTGCGGCCTGCAACAGTTTGACGTCGTGGTCTCGTTTGGCGGCAAGCCGATCGTCCAACAGGGTGACCTCAGCGGTCAAATCCAGAAACTCGGCCCACGGGCGAAAGTCAGTGTGCTCGTTCTGCGAAAGGCGAAGGATCTGACACTCAAGACACAATTGGTAGCCTGGCCTGAGTTCGGCGAACTTGAGTGGGTTTACGAAGAAGCCCCGACGGTGGTTTGGCGGGACAAAATCGACGTGGGCGGGCAGATTCTCCAGATACTTCCCAGCGGCGACGTGGGCTTCGAGCCGCTCGACGTTCAGGATCTGCCCCGACAATTCCGGTTGCTGCTTCAAGGCCTGCATCCCAAGGAAGTGATCGTCTGGAACGACGGCGTTCAGAGCCGAATGAAGTGTCAAACCACCAAAGGAAACGTAGTGATCGAGGTCGAACAAGCTACGGGCGGCCCGATCCATGTGCGGCGGATCACCAGGGAAGGCCAGGCGGAGGAAACCGTTGAGGAAGTCTACGCCGATGAACAGGCCTTACAGGACGGCGACGAGGAGGCCTATGACGTGTTCCAGGACTGTTCGGGGCATCTCATCCTCCGTGGCGAATTGAAGCTGGAGCAACTGCCGGAACTCGGAACGACTTGGCGGGAGCACAATCCTTTTGAAAAACTGAAGGAGCACTACGGGCGTAACCAGTTGGATCTGAAAACATTGAAGGAATGGCACGACAAGATCGGCAAAGGCCTGGAGGAGATCGACCTTGGGCGGTTCGAGAAACTGGAAGAGGCCCTGCGCCGGGCCGACGAGCGGATCCGCGAGGCCGATCGCTGGATCGAGGAGTACCGGCAGCTTCAAGCCAAGACGCCGCAGTTCAGCTTCAAGACCCAACCCGACGGCCGCATCATTGCGATCATCCGCAAAGGCGAAGACCTTCTGAATAAGGTCTATGAGAGCGTTGATGATCTGCGCGAAAAAAGTCCGAAACTATTTGAGCGCTATCAGCAGCTTGAAGCGTCTGAATAGCTGTCGTTGATATTACATTTGTTTGTCTCATTGAAAGGGAATCGACATGTGGTCTAAATTGGCAGTCACTTCAGCCGTGGTCATGATGCTCGCCGGCACCGCAACGGCGGAACTCGTGCTGATGGACACACCGGGGGACAAAGGCTGGCTGGGAGTCTATCTGGGAACCGTGAAAGACGGTGAGGGAGTGAAGGTCCTCGGCATGGTCGGGGATGACAGCCCTGCCGCGATCGCCGGACTCGAAGAGGGCGACGTCATTGTTCGTCTCAATGGCGAGCAGATTGTCGAACTGAAAGGCCTGGTTGAGATCATCCAGGATGCCTCACCCGGCGAGAAGATCACCATCGACCTGAACCGCGGCGGCGACGACGAAACCGTAGTGGTGGTTCTGGGTACCCGGCCGAGTGACATAGGCCTGAAAGTGCTGCAAGGCAAGCGTGGATTCGCTTTCGGGGGCAAGAACCCGATGGCCTTCATCTTACGGAGCGGCGATCACGAATGGTCCGGGGAACTCGAAAAGATCATGGAAGGCCTCGACTTTGAAGTCGGCGAAATCAAGGTCAAGGTCGAGTGTGAAGACGGCGAGGGCACCGTCACGATCGAGAGAGACGGCGACACGCAGGTTCATGAGTTCGATTGCGGCGAGGACTGGGACGCCCACAAATCGATGATGTTCAACTGGCAGGGCCTGCACGGCGACGGCGAGCACGATTTCAAGATTAACATCCCGCATATCATGAAACTCCACATTCCGGACATGGACTTGGACTTCGATTTCGAGGATATCGAGTCGCTTCATGGCCTCCCGGGCTTGAAGCGCCATTTCTCCGCAATTCATGCACACAAAGCCGCGAGCACACGGTTCAATGTTGATTCGGACGGCGGCATCACTGTGACCGTCACGAAGGGCGATTCGGAACTCAATCTGAACTTTGATAGCGCGGCCGACCTGAAGCAGAGTCGTCCCGAGCTGTATGAAAAGTACGCAGATTTGATCGAAGAGTTAGAGTAAGCAGCCACCTCAAGCCCATCTCGGCCCACGCGAGATGGGCTTTTGCATGCGCTCATCACGCGCCTCACCCATCGAAAGGCCCAGCCTGCACCGACGACTATCGGACGCTCCGGCGATTACCCCAAGCAGGCCCGCCCGTTGTCCGATCCTGGGACGATAGAACACAGTATCGTCCGTCGAAGCTCGACAGCCCGGCACCCGCATCGTGACGCGGGTCCATCAGGATCGGCCCAATTCAGGCGGGATCACGCTTCGTCGTTTACGTCGGTGAGACTGCCTATGAGTCCTGCGTCCGGAGCGACCCACGAGTTATCGATCAGCGAGTTGCACGCCACCAAGCTGAGCCGCCAGGGAGTCCTGCATCTCCTGCTGTGGGCGGCGGTGCTTTTGGTGGTGCTGCAATACTGCTTTGTCGCTCCGCAGGCGGGCGCGCACGCCAACGAGAGCAAAGACTTCAGCCACTTATGGCTTGGCGGTCGAATGATAGCCGCCGGGCACGCCGCCAAGCTCTACGATCCCATCGCGCAGGAACGAGCCTATCGGGACGCTGATCCCACAGGCCGAGGCCCGGCGATCTGGCTGGATCGGAACAAACTGGTGGGCGGCTTCTTCTATCCACCGCCGATGGCGCTGGCCTACTCGACGCTGGCCTGGCTGCCAATGTCAACGGCTGCCATCGTCCTCGCGTATGCAAACATTGTGATCGGACTCCTGTTGGCCCTGCTGATGGCAAGATGGCTCGGCAGCAGCGCCTCCGCGGCGGCAGTCGCGCTGGCGATTCTGGCGTATCCCGCATACTTCGTAACGGTGGCCCTTGGGCAGAACTC
>JACZTW010000080.1 GCA_022573485.1 Planctomycetota bacterium | reverse complement strand
ACCGCAGACAGGCATCTTGTTAATGTCAATGCCGCGGCCGAGAGGACGTTCGGGTACTCGAAGGATGAGCTGGCTAACCATTCTACCGAGATTCTACACGTCGACCATGAGCACTACCTGGAATTCGGAAAGCGAATCCAGGAGGCTTTCGAACGCAGCGAAACCGCGTGCCTCGAATTCGAACTCAAGAGGAAAAACGGCGAAGTATTCCCCACCGAACACACTGTCTCTCTTCTGAAGGACGATGCGGGAAAAGCCATCGGCATCGTCAGCGTCGTCAGTGACATCACCGAGCGCAAGCGGGCGGAGGAGGAATTGCGGCTGTCAGCGAAAATCGCCGACCACATGGCCGAGGGCATCAACTTGATCCGCGTGGACGACGGGACCCTTGTGTACACGAACGAGCGCTTCGACACAATCTTCGGTTACGGTCGGGGCGAGCTGATCGGACAACATTTCACAGTATTAAACGCCCTCGGCGACAAACGCCCGGAAGAAACGGCCGCCGAGATCATCAAGGGCGTGCAGACAGAAGGAAGTTGGAGCGGTGAGGTTTTGAATGTCAAGAAAGACGGCACCGAGTTCTGGTGCCGCGTTCACGTCTCAACATTCGAACACTCGAAGTACGGCTCGGTCTGGCTTACCGTTCAGGAGGACATCAGCGACCGCAAGCGGGCGGAGCGAGCCCGGGATCATGAGCGCTCACTACTGCACGCGCTGATGGATCATATGCCCGACAACATCTACTTCAAGGATACGCAGAGCCGCTTCACACGGATCAACCAGGCCATGGCTGAGTATTTCGGGCTCGACAGCCCGGCGGAAGCGATCGGCAAAAACGACGGCGACTTCTTCGGAGAGGAGCATGCGCGCCGAACGTCCGAAGACGAGCAGCGGGTGATGCGTTCCGGCCAATCGCTCGTGGCCAAGGAAGAACGGGAAGTGTGGCCCGACGGGCGCACGACATGGGTTTCAACCACCAAAGTCCCTCTGCGCAGCGACGACGGGCGGACCATCGGGACATTCGGCATCTCGCGAGATATCACCGCAGGAAAGCAAGCCGAGGAGGCCCTGCGTGAGAGCGAGCTGCGGTTTCGGCAATTGGCTGAGAACATCGACCACGTGTTCTGGCTCACCGATTGGGTGAATCGAACGCTCCTGTATGTCAGCCCCGCCTATGAAACGGTCTTTCGCCGCTCATGCCGCAGCTTATACAAAGACCGTCATAGCTGGATCGAGAACATCCATCCCGATGACAAGGCGCGCGTTGCGGAATCCTTTGCTCGGGGCGCCGAGGCCGGTGTTTATGTTGAAGAAGAATACCAGATCGTCCACGATGACGGCAGCACCACATGGATTCGCGACCGGGCCTTTCCCATTCGAAATGGAGAAAGTGCGGTGTCTCGCATCGTCGGCTTGGCAGAGGACATCACCGGGCGCAGGAGCGCCGAGGAGGCCCTACGAGAGAGCGAGCTGCGTTTCCGACAACTGACCGACCATCTGGCCGAGGCGTCCTGGCTCACCGACTGGACCACACGAGAGATCCTGTACGTTAGTCCGGCGTACGAGCACATCTGGGGCCGAACGTGTGCGAGCCTCCGTGCAAGCCCGCGGAGCTGGGCCGACTCGATCCATGCGGATGATCGGGCGCGCGTGGTAGAGGCCTTCGAGCGCGATGCGGCGCGCGGGCTCTATGACGTCGAATACCGCATCGCCCGGCCGGATGGTGAGACGCGCTGGATTCACGATCGCGCGTTTCCCATTCGCGATTCGAGCGAAACAGTTTACCGCATGGCCGGCATTTCCGAGGACATCACGATGCGCAAACGGGCGGATGAAGCGCTCAAAGAAATGAACATGGCGCTGGCCAACGCGATGCCCGGGATTGCGCGCCTGGACCTCAGCGGCCGCTATGTCGAGGTCAACGAGATCTACGCCGGCATGGTGGGCTATCGGTCCGACGAATTGATTGGGAGCGATTGGAAACAGACTGTTCATCCTGAGGATCACGCCGTTGCGCTCCAAGCCTACGAGCGTATGCTCCTGGAAGGCAAAGGGGAATTTGAGGCACGAGGGGTAAGGAAGGACGCGACGACGTTCTTCAAGCACGTGCTCATGGTAAAGATGACCGACAAACAGGGCGCCCCAACAGGGCACCACTGTTTCATGCGCGACATCACCGAGCGCAGGCAGGCTGAGGGGGCTTTGCGGGAGAGTGAGCGTCGCCTTCGTAGTGTTCTCGACGGCTTGTTCGAGGTACCGGTCGGGCTCTGCTTCCTCGATCGTGAACTGCGCTACGTCTTCATCAATGAGTGGCTTGCTAAGCTCAATGGAACCAGCGTCGAAGGACACCTGGGGCGAACGATCAGGGAGGTGCTTCCCGAGGTTGCGGCGGGGGCCGAATTGCAACTTCGGCACGTGCTGGAAACCGGCGAGCCCATTGTCGAGGGAACCGTCGAAGCCGAGACTCCGGCGGACCCAGGCCGGAAACGCGTCTTCCAGCACAATTACTACCCCGTTGTGGCCGACGACGGAGCCGTGGTTGGCGTGAGCTGTGCGGTTCAGGACATTACAAAGCGTGAGCGTGTCGAGGAAGCGTTGCGTTTGAGTGATCGCCGCTATCGTGAGCTGATCGATGCCCTGCCGCACGGCATCGAGGAATGCGACTTGAACGGCACCATCACGTTCAGTTCCCCGGGAAACGATCGCCTGAAAGGCTATGATCTCGGGGAGGTCGTGGGGCAGAAGATCTGGGACTGTTCTGCCTCCGAAAAGGCCGCTCGTGAGCTCCAGCGCCGGGTGAGACGACTCGTCAGCGATCAGTCCGCGCCCACCACGCCGTAGATCGGACAAATCACGTTGCGGGACGGGTGCCTGCTCGATGTACAAGTCGACTGGAATCGCAAACACGCGGACGATGGCAGGCTCACGGGTTTCGTCTCCGTGATCACGGACATCACGGCGCGCCGGCGCGCCGAGGCGGAGCGCACCCGTTTGGTCACGGCCATCGATGAGCTTGTCGAGGCCGTGGTCATCACGGACCCGGACGGGACCGTCGAGTACGTCAACCCAGCGTTCGAGCGAATGACCGGCTACCCGCCTTCCGAAGCCATTGGTCAAAACATGCGGATTCTCAAGAGTGGCAAGCATGATCGAGCGTTCTACAAGGAACTCTGGGACACGATCAAGCGCGGCCAGGTGTGGACGGGGACGTTCATCAACAAAAAGAAGGACGGGACGCTCTACGAGGAAGAGGAATCCATCTCACCGGTCCGTGACGAGCATGGGAAGATCACCAACTTCGTGGCCGTCAAGTACGACGTTACCGAGCGCAAGCTGGCTGCGGAGCAGATCCGAAAGCACCAGGATGAACTCGCACACTTGTCTCGACTGAGTACCATGGGCGAGATGGCCACGGAATTGGCACACGAGCTGAACCAACCGCTGGCTTCGATCGTCAACTACACGAGTGGTTGCGTCAAGCGAATCAAGGCCGGCCGGCCTGATCTGCAGGAGTTGGTGGCAGTGCTCAACGACGCCTCGAGTGAAGCGCAGCGCGCGGGCGAGATCATCAAGAGAATAAGACGCTTCGTTCAAAAGCGCGAGCCGGCGCGGACGAACATCGACATTGCTGAGTTGATACGACAGGTGCTGGACTTGATGCGCCATGACTTGCAGCAGCAGGGCATTCAGATGCGGCTGGAGGTCGAGGAGCACATGCCGACGCTGCAGGGTGATCGAATCCAGCTACAGCAGGTGCTGATCAACCTGCTACGCAACAGCATCGAGGCCATGAACGAGACGGAGATGAAGCACCGACGCCTCACCGTCGGCGCGACTACGGACAATCATGATTGCATGACCATATTCGTCCATGATACAGGCTGCGGTCTTGGAGAAGTGGATCCGGACAGCGTCTTTGAGGCTTTCTATACCACGAGGGAAGACGGAACAGGCATGGGTCTGGCGATCAGCCGGACCATTATTGAAGCCCACGGCGGCCACCTCGAGGTGACAAACAACGCCGATGGAGGATGTACCTTCCATTTCTCATTGCCTCGACGCTGGGAAGCGTGAATTGAGGTGACATGAATATGTCACTTTGTAGAATCGATCATGCCATCGCAACTGATTGATGTTTGAATAGCGACCGAAACAAGGAGCCGCCGGCGGAATGAAATCCCGACTTGTCGGGAGCCCGCGCGAGGCCTCACGCAGGGGAGATTCTCCCGGTTCCCGATTGAGGCCGGTCTAGCAGTTCCGATGATCATCAACAACCCGATCCATTTTCGCCCATACGCAATCAGTGCTAAGCACAACCCCTCATGCGGGGTGCAAATCTAACTCGTGACGTGGCGATGAGCATGGCGTACTATGATGGTCTTGCCGCAAGCAGTTTGGAGCGGGGCGATCTGGAACACGGATCGTAGCAAATGGAACCAGTCGTTCATGTTGTAGATGATGATCCGAGTTTGCTGAAATCGCTGTGCTGGCTGCTTGAGTCTGTCGGTCTGACGGTGGCATTGTTCGAGTCCGCCCAGAATTTTCTGGCTGAATTCGATCCCGCTCAACCGGGCTGCGTGCTTCTCGATGTTCGCATGCCGGGAATGAACGGCCTGGAACTGCATCAGGACTTCAAGTCGCGCAACATTTCCATTCCGATCATCGTCTTCACAGGCCATGGTGATGTGGCCATGGCGGTGCAGGCCATGAAGGACGGCGCCTTCGACGTCATCGAGAAGCCCTATAACGAACAGGGCCTGTTGGATCGGATCAACGACGCCATAGAGTACGATCGCCGGATTCGACGGGAATCGGCCAAGCGAGATGAAGCGATTGCCCGGATCGCACTGTTGACACCGCGGGAGCGGGAAGTCATGGATCTCATCGTTGAAGGCCTGGGCAACAAGCAGATCGCGGCGCGCTTGGGAATCAGCGAGAAAACGGTCGAGGTCCACCGCTCGCGCGGCAAGACGAAGCTCAGAGCCGACAGCGTGGCGGAACTCGTCAAGATTGCGCTGCGCGCCCAGCCCCATCAGAACGACATCCAATACGACTAGGGGAAATACCCTATTCATATTTCTTGTCCGTTGTTCGATCTAGTTAATAGCGACTGCGACGATGGTGATATTGGGTCGCCAAGCGTCCTATAAAAATCGAACGGGAGCGGCATGGATCTGGCCACACCAAGCGAAGACACCACGACAACTCTCCTTGTCGACGATGATGAGTCCGTCCTGGACCTCGTCCGCCTTCAGCTGCGTAACGCCGGGATTCACGCCGACATAGCCTGTGGCCCGCGCGACGCACTTGAGAAACTCGCGACCGGCCGATATCGAGTTGTCGTCTCCGACATCGACATGCCGGAAATGAGCGGAGTTGAATTGGCGAAGCGCATCAGGGAACTCGATCCATTGATTCAAGTGATCATGCTGACCACCGGCAATGCATCCGAGAAACTGATTTCGTCACGCGTCGCGGGCGCGACTGACCTGCTCAGTAAGGTGCATGACCTGGCCTGCATACCGGCAGCCGTAAGTGAGGCATTGGAACGATCACGGCGATGGGCGCGACTTGAATACACCGAGGCTGAACCGACGCCGCATGCCCCTGCCGACGCAGCCCTTTGAGCTAGGAAGAGGGCGGCCTGGCGGCGGCCTGGCTCGAGGGTCCGTCCGTGGCGTACGCTTGGCGCAAAGAACATCCACGGTTGCAGGAGGGGCGGGATACAAAATGAACGTTAGTGAATCTTCAGACAGGCCCTTTATTAGCAGGGAGGACTCATGATCGCACATGTAGAAGACATGGAACTCACCTTGGAGTGTTTCGCGCAAGAAGCGGCTGACAGAATCGCGCAGCTCTGGAATGAGCGTACAGGTGCGCCGCTCAGTGATCGTCAGAAACATGAATTGGTGGACGGCATTTGGGAATGCTTGCTTCCGGGAGACCGGGCGGAAGCAGAAAGTGAAGCCAGCAGCCTGGTGCATAGCACGTAGCCCGACGTTGTGTACGCGGATCTTCGATTCGATTCCGCGTGCCGCCGGTCGCGCACCAGCCGGAGCTATGCCGTCAGCCTGATCGACATGATGACGACCTTCACGCCCATATATTCGGTCCGCTCCAGTGCCGACCAGCCCATGCGGGCGTAGAAGCGCTCCCGATCCGGCGTATAAAGGTAGAGCGTTTCCACGCCGAGGGCCCGCGCCTCCTCGACCACGCGCCCCACGAGCGCACCGCCCACACCCCCGCCACGGTGTTCGGGTGCAACGAAAACGCTCGCCAGCCACGGTGTCAGATCGCGATGCTGGTGCATGTCGTCCGCCAACAGACAGGCCGAGCCCAGCAGCGTATCGCCGTCGAGCGCCACAAACGTCGTCGGTATCTGCCGCTTCGCCAGATGCGCGCGCATCCGGGCCTGGCGCTTCTCGACCGTGTCGCCGGGGTTCAAATGGTGCCATTCCTCGTGGTGCCAAAGCGCCAGCGTCTCCAGACGATCAGGATGGTCCGCCAGATATTCGATTTTCATGACCGCACGCTCAAACCGTTTAGCGGCGACCCGAAGGGGAGCGCGAAAGCAGTGCTCAGTTGTCAGTTCTCAGTTGTCAGTTACGCGGACGAAGATCCACTGCGGAACGCAACCCTATTTCTTCAGTTCCTTACCCACAATCTCCTCGATCCGCGCGATCTTCGATTCCAACCGCCCGGTCCCGCCGACCCGCCAGTCCACTTTGATCGAGCACGTAATGCGCCGGCAATCTTCGCGCATGCGCTCGTAGCACTGCTGGACCACGGCGAACACCTCGGGCCATTCGCCCTCGACCACCGTGCCCATCGCGTTCAGCCGATACGGCAACCCGCTGTCGTCGATGATCTTCAGACTGCGGGCGACGTGCTCACCCACCGATTCGCCCTTGTCGAGCGGGGTCATTGAAAACTCTACCAATGCCGACATAGCACCACCTCCGCCGTCCCAGCGTACGCTGGATTGGTTGACTTCACCTCACGAAAGGCATTAAACTACGCCAATCGATCGAGTCCTTCAACTGATGTGCGCCCAAATCCAAAAGGAGACTGCAATGCGTAGATTCATCAAGAGCGTGGTGCTGCTGAGCGTCCTGTTTGCCTACGCCGGGTGCGCCGGACTCACGTCCAGTTCCACCACACTGACCTACCCAGTGACAACCAAGGGCACCCAGGTCGATGACTACCACGGCGTCCAGGTGGCAGACCCTTATCGCTGGTTGGAGGACGACAACTCCAAAGAGACCGCCGCCTGGGTCAAAGCGCAGAACAAAGTCACTAAGGGTTATTTGAAGCACATCCCCGCCCGCAAGAAGATCAGCAAGCGACTCACCAAACTGTGGGACTACGAGAAATACCGCCAGCCGTTCAAGAAGGGCGAGCGCTATTTCTATGAGAAGAACAACGGCCTGCAAAACCACTACGTGCTTTACACGATGAAATCGCTGGACGACAAGCCGCGCGTCCTGCTCGACCCCAACAAGCTCTCCAGCGATGGCACCGTCTCGGTCAGTGGCCAATCGCTCAGCGAAGACGGCAGCCTGCTGGCCTACGCCATCTCGGAAAGCGGCTCGGACTGGAAGACCTGGCATGTGCGCAATGTCGAGACCGGCAAGGATCTCGATGATGAGGTCGAGTGGAGCAAGTTCTCCGGAGCGTCATGGACGCACGACAACAGCGGCTTCTTCTACAGCCGCTACGACGCACCCGAAGAAGGCGCCGAACTGAAGAGCCAGAATCACTTCCACAAACTCTACTTCCACAAACTGAACACCAAACAGTCGGAAGACGTGCTGGTTTATGATCGTCCGGACCAGAAAGAGTGGGGATTCGGCGGCTATGTTACCGAAGACGGCCAATACCTGATTATTTCAGTCTCGAAGGGCACCGAGCGCAAGAATCTGGTGTTCTTCAAGAATCTCGCCAGCCCCGACAGTCCGTTTGTAGAACTGATCAGTGAATTCGAAAACCAGTACGTGTTCGTCGGCAACGATGGCCCGGTGTTCTTCTTCAGGTCCGACAACGAGGCCCCGCTCTCGCGCCTCATCGCGATCGATATCCGCAACCCCTCCAAGTACAATTGGAAGGAAATCGTGCCGCAGTCGCAGGATACGCTGCGCAGCGTCAGTCTGGTCAATGACATGTTCGTCGCGTCCTATCTGCACGATGCCCAAACCAAAGTCCGCATCTTCGGCATGGACGGTTCGCATATCCGCGACGTCAAGCTGCCCGGCATCGGCAGTGCCCGGGGATTCGGCGGCAAGAAGACCGACACCGAGACGTTTTATTCATTCACTGGCTTCACCACGCCGGGCGCCGTCTATCGCTACGACCTGGCCACCGGAACCAGCACGCTCTTCCGCAAGCCGCAGGTCGATTTCGATGCAGACGAGTATGAAACGCAGCAAGTGTTCTACAACAGCAAGGACGGCAAGCGTATCCCGATGTTCATCACCCACAAGAAAGGCCTGGTGCTCGACGGCAACAACCCCACGCTGCTTTACGGCTATGGCGGGTTCAACATTCCGCTGACGCCTTCGTTCAGCGTGGGCAACTTGGTGTGGATGGAAATGGGCGGCGTGTACGCCATGCCGAATTTGCGTGGCGGCGGCGAGTACGGCAAGCCGTGGCATGAGGGCGGCATGAAGCTTACCAAGCAGAACACCTTCGACGATTTCATCGCCGCAGCCGAGTGGCTGATCGAGAACAAGTATACCAATTCGAGCAAGCTGGCCATCCGCGGCCGCAGCAACGGCGGGCTGCTGGTCGGGGCCTGCATGACCCAGCGGCCGGACTTGTTCGCCGTGGCCCTGCCCGGCGTCGGCGTGCTCGACATGCTGCGCTTCAACAAGTTCACCATCGGCTGGGCCTGGGAGTCTGACTATGGCTCGCCGCAGAACCCCGAAGAATTCAAAGCCTTGTACTCTTATTCGCCGCTGCACAACTTGAAGCAGGGCACAGCCTACCCCGCCACGCTGATCAACACCGCCGACCACGACGACCGCGTGTTCCCGGCCCACAGCTTCAAGTTCGCCGCCGCCTTGCAAGCGGCGCACACCGGCGACAACCCGGTCTTAATCCGCATCGAGACCAAAGCCGGCCACGGCGCCGGCAAGCCGACCACCAAGCGCATCGAAGAAATCGCCGACGAGTGGGCCTTCGTTGTCCAGAACCTGGGCATGACAGCGGACTAGCGCGACGGGGCGCGAACCTCGATCCGGCCCGATTGACAGGAGTTCAACGAGCTGCGGGCAGAATGGAACCCCGACTTGTCGGGAGCCCGCGCGGTTTCACGCAGGGCGAGTACGCCGCACCCTCCGAGCGTTCGCGCGGGCTGGAACCTGGGCTGCTTGCCGGGATTATGGCGTGATTTGACAGATCAGGCCTCCACCTCGTAGCCTGCCGAGCATGGCCAGAAACAGAGAGCGGCAAGAGCCGGTGCAAGCAGGGCCGGTGAAGGGGGAGTTTGTTGCTCCGCCGGAGGAACTCAGCGGCGCGGACGTACAAGTTCGACGTGAGCGAGACGGCGATCCTGAACGCCGGGGCGAAGATCATCAACGTGCAGTGGGATTTGGACTACGGCGAACGATTTTCCAGCACGCCCGGCTTCTCGTTTATCCGCTCGAAGAAAAAGGAGCCGGCGTTGCAGACGCAGTACGAGTTTTCGGGAACGGGGACGTTCAGCATCGCCTGCAAGGTGCAGGACGACATGGGCGGCGAGGGGATGTGGACCGGAGAGATCGAGGTGCGTTAGACTCTCGATCGAAACGGAGGACGACGATGACCTATCATAATGTCGAGATTTCGGAGCAAGGCATCGCCAAATTCTGTCGCAAGCATGGCATCCGCCGGCTTTCGCTGTTCGGTTCGATCCTGCGCGATGATTTCGGGCCGGATAGCGACATCGATGTTTTGGTGGAGTTCGAGCCGGGGCGCGTGCCTGGGTTGCTTCGTATGGCAGGGCTGGAGATCGAGCTGTCAGGCATCTTGGGACGCAAGGCGGACCTGCGAACGGCCGCGGAATTGAGCCGCCATTTTCGTCAGGACGTGCTGAAGGAAGCGCAGGCGCAATATGTCGCGGCGTGATGACAAGACGCTCCTGCGAGACATGATTGACGCGGCCCGCTCGGCGGTTGCCGCAATAGAAGGAAGCGAGCAGGCTGCCCTCGCCGCCGACCATGTTCGGGCATTGGGGCTGGTCAAGTGCCTGGAGATCGTCGGGGAAGCGGCGGGGCGGTTGAGCGCGGATCTTCGCGCGCGACACCCCGCGATTCCCTGGGGTCAGATCATCGCAATGCGCAACCGGCTGGTGCATGCCTACTTCGAGATCGACGATGAGCAGGTATGGAAGGCCCTGACGGAGGATTTGCCACCTCTTCTCGAACAATGGGAGAAGATTCTGGCGGCCGAATCGGGGAGCACGTAATACGACCATGTTCAACCACTTCGCACGCCATGAACAGGCCTTCGCCGATTGGCGGCGGGACGGCTATCCCGCAGTCAAGCCGGAGACGTATCAATACATCGACTTCCTGAGCGACCCCGCCGACGACCAGGCGGCTCGTGAGGGCACATTGTGGCCGCACCAGTCGGAAGCGTTTCTGCGCGTGATCTTCTTCGCATGAGATTCTGGGAAAGACCGAAATCGGGGCCAAAGGACGCCTGCTGAATATCGTGACCGGCGGGGGAAAGACGGCGGCCATTGCCTTGCGCCGAGTGGAAGAGCAGGAGCGGAGGGACGGTATCAGCCGATCCTCTTTGTCGTTGCGGTGTGCAAAGCCGATGCGAAAAAGGCGGCAATCCGGTCTTGATCCGCATCGAGACCAAAGCCGGCCACGGCGCCGGCAAGCCGACCACCAAGCGTATCGAAGAAATCGCCGACGAGTGGGCCTTCGTGGTCAAGAATTTGGGCATGGAAACGGACTAGCGCCAAGGTTCGCGAATCTCGATCCCGCCCGATAGCGCTTCTGCGTTGACGTCGCCTGGGATTGGTCGTATTTTGGCTCCATGCCCACGGCCTCCAAGGTCAAGCCGACGCACAAAGCGGTCAAGGCTTACTACGCTGCGCTGGAGACATACGCCGACCAGAGCGTTGAGCACGAAGGCGCCCTGCGCTCCGCCTTTCAGAATCTCCTCGCCGACACCGGCCGCAAAGTCGGCTGGACGCTGATCCCCGAGCTGTCCCTCGACGCCAACGGGCACTCCATCCGCCCCGACGGCACATTTCGAGACGAATTCACCATCGAGCGAGGCTCAAGGAATGCTGTTCAAGAAGCGACGAATCCTCTCGGACAGCCGGTCGGTCTTCTTGGAAGCTGTCTGACATTCCCAAACAGTTAGCACGCCCCAGCCCAACCTCCTGAGCTTGCGCCGATGCTTTACGTCACGGCCCTTGTTCGACTCGAGCTTTTCTTTCCAGAAGCGTGCTCTGGTTTTCGGAGTTGATCGTCCTTTACGGCAGTGGTGTCGGTGCCAGAAACATCCGTGAACGAAGATCACTTTTCGGCGAGAAGGAAACACCAAATCGGGTGTTCCGGGAAGCTTGCGGACATGGAGGCGGTATCGGTAACCGAGCCGGTGAACCAGACTCCGCACGGCATGCTCGGGTTTCGTATCCTTGCCGCGAATCGCCTGCATGATGACGCTTCGTTTTCGCGCGGTGAATTGGTCGGTCATAGCGAGCGTTTGATTTTCTTGAGCGATGCAGCATGTTTACCGGAGTGAACGTCGTCGTGACACTTGCTGCAAATGACGATGAGATTACTTTCCACGTTCTGCCCTCGATCTTCATGATGCTCAAGGTGGTGCAGTTCGAGGATCCGCGGATCCTCGTCGGTCCAGCGCTCATGCTTCCATCCGCAAACGCGGCATGTGTTGCTGTCGCGTTTGTACACAGCCCTTTGAATCGGCTCGGGAATCCTGCGGTCGTGCGCCTCGGCGACGCGTTCTTTCGATTGCAGCACATATTGTCCGACGTTGAGATCGGGACGGCCCGTAAACCGAGTGGCGATGGAGTAGCCCTGTTCGGTGCGAAGCTCCCTCACCCGGCGAGCGTACTGCTTGGCATCCCTGGCGGCGTAGGCAAGCTCTTCTGTAGTAACGCCCTTCCCGACGTTTTCCATCAGGTACTGGAGTAGACGCTTCTGACTGCCCACGCCAAGTCTTCGAATTCGATTCGCAACGTGCCACCTTCGCGCGGCGTCGAGATCGGGCTCAGCGTCAACGAGCAGGTATTGGTCAGGCCGAAGGTCGATTCCGGAGGTGGAGGCGTTAGATGCCAAGCTCCCCGTCTTCGATGTCGGTCACCAGCGCGAGTGCGTAGGCGTTCCTCAATACGAAGCTGCCGTAATTCCTCACCAACGTGACGAGATGCTCTGCGGCAGGATGTGACCAGTCGCTAGTGGTAACCAACTTACCCTTCAAGCGTTCCCAGAATTCGTCGGACTCCGGCCAGCCTGCTTCGGCAACGACGGTCTCGTACTCCGACAATAGATTCTCGATAGGTGCGTCATTCTTGTTCATAGTATTCTCCGCTATCCGACAAAAATGTTCTCGCGATGCCATTTTAAGCACTGTGCCTTCGGAACGAATCTCTGGGGCCGCCGAATCTCTTGCCCCTGGTAGGCGGCAATCAACTTGCGTACGGGCTTGCAGTCTGCGCGCAGAATCTCTTGAGAGAAACGAAGCGTCAGATCCTGCTCGACCGTCATCAGCCCGGAATCGAAGAGCCGGT
>JACZTW010000079.1 GCA_022573485.1 Planctomycetota bacterium | reverse complement strand
CGACGTTGCCTGCGTGGGCGGTCGAATGCCCGTGGACGGGGCTGAGGAGTTCTTCTTAGTCGCCGATGCCCGTGCCGTCAAGGCGCGGCGGTCTCAGGGCGTCAGAGCCCCGGGTGCCGGAGGGTTCCAGTCGCTCAGAAGCTGCGGATTCTGGACCGCTGGGGACCGCCCAGGCCCCGATTCTCGCTTGACACTGGTGCCGGAGGGGCTTAGGATATTCATGGTCCTAGGATTTCTCAATCTGGTCGCAACCAACAGCGTATCGCCACCGCATGGTGTGCATGCGCGTGGGTGGTTTTCGCCTCATTCCAACATGCCATGTGCGAGCACAGCACGCATTACTTTTGTCCTGGAGGCAAATTATGACGGCTTCGAAACTTCGCAGGCATCAAGCTGATCCGAAGTGGGGCTTCACGCTCGTGGAGTTGCTGGTGGTCATCGCCATCATTGCCTTGCTCATATCCATTCTGCTGCCCTCGCTGGGCCGCGCACGAGAGCAGGCCAAATCTGCCAAGTGCATAGCCAACCTCCGCGACCAACTGAGTGCGGGCTACTCCTATGCCCAGGATGACCCGTCCGAGTATCTGGTGCCACTACACGCACGGTTTTTGACGGCGCCCGGCGGCATCGACTGGACCAGCGGGAAATACCTCTCGGCGGCTCGCAAGGCCTACGGCGGCAAGAGCGGCAAGCACGATTACCAGGAAGTGACGAGCAGCGGGTTGGGCGGTTTCGACCCGATTACGGGGTACGCGCGGTATTCCACCGGAAACCGCATGGGTCCCACCACGCGCCCGCTGAACCAATACATTTATAAGGGTGGTATGCAGGAGTTGTACGGTCAAGATATTCAGGCAATGCAAAGCGACGAGCGCCTCGAATTCGACGCGTTCAAGTGCCCCTCGGATGTCGGGTTCGTGTCTGGAAAGGACGGGGCCGGCGCGACTGGGAACGGCATCTATATGGGCATGTACATCTGGCACAAGGAGGACACCAGCTTTTACGAGGCCATGGGCAACAGCTACGCCACCGACTCGATCATCCTGGGCAATCCCGGCAACCTGGTGACGACCATGGGCCCCTGGTTAAGACCGTACTCACAGATTCCCAATGTGTCGAAGGTTACTATGCTCAAGGAGACGCACGGATTCTATGCTTCCGGCTGGAACGGTTGGTACCAGCCGCAGAACGATCCCGAGACCTATGCCATGGGCAACCACGGGATCATGCGTCAGCACAACGTCGGCTTTGCGGACGGGCACGCTAAGCCGGTCAAGTATGAAGTGAGAACGGACGCCGTTCGCAGCGGCGATGAAGTGATGCACACCGGCAACTTCAGGATTCGAGGCGGGCGGCTGGAGCCCGTCCAAGTGAATGGGTATTATGTGCAAAATAATGGAGAGGCCCAACTCTATACGCTGGGCTTCATCGGACACTTGATGTGGAACGGACCGGGGTGGGCGGACCACTGTTTCCCGGCGCCGGCCTACCAGCCCGGCCCGGTTTGGTGAAGCACGCCGCACCCCGAGCTCAGGCCTGATCCGAATTCCGGCCGGCGTTCAATGAATCGATGACACAAGGCGAGGGTAGTACGATGAGCAATCGCTCGAAGAAGGCGGGAATTCTGCTTGGCGGCGCGGTGGTCGTGGCTGTGATCGCGATCGCCACTTGGTCGGGCATGAGTTCGGCGAAGCCGTCCGGCGGACCTGGATCGGACTCGTTCGCTGTGGGGGCAGGAGAGGAATCGCCGGATGACTTGCAACCTGCGAGCCCGGTCACGCGATCCTCGCCGCAGTCGACTCGTGGGGGGAGCCGATTGCAGGAAGCCGGCGAACTGACACCTGACGAGGATGGGGCGGCTGACGCCACCGGCGACGTGACGAAGAAGTCCCGAAAAAAGAAGAAGGGCCGCAGATCGCGCAAGAGTGTGCAACAGGACGAAGAGGAGGCGGCGCAGAAAAAAGCTCCGCCCAAGAAAGCCCTACCGGGAATCTAGGGTATTGTCACTGTCGCTTCTGCGGGATGGTTTTCTAGCGGCCGACGTCCCCGCCGGTCGGCAGGGACGCCGACCGCTACAAGAGCTTCCAGACAGGGCCGGGTGACCCACGTTCTTCAGAACGTGGGGGACTCGAATCCTATGCTGCTGGAAGCCGCTCCCTCTCGCCGCGTTTTTGTTGCACCTGCCGAATTCGAGTCCCCCAGGTTGGAACAACCCGGGACACCCCTCCATGATGTCGCGTATCGACGCCGCAGGGGCACTCGAAAGGGGGCATCGCCCGTTCGTCGGCGTGAGGCCGCTTTCAGGTCGGGATCGGCTCTTGACATGGTACGCACAGCCCTCCATAATTGTATGAGGGTGCTCCAAACCCTGGTCGCAAACTAAGTCGTATCGAATCCTGCCCAACTTCGGGACTGCGCCGTTTGGCCGCGCGGCATGCGCGTCGGCTCGCGTGCTCGGGTTGCTCAAGGCGCAGATTGCCACCCGACAAGGGGTGGTGGAGGTTCAACATGTTTTCGTTGAGTAACCGTAGAATCCGCACGGCAGGCCACGGGGCCTTTACGCTCGTGGAGCTGTTGGTCGTTATTGCCATCATCGCCCTGTTGATATCCATTCTGTTGCCCTCACTGGCTCGGGCCAGAGAGCAGGCCAAGTCGGCAAAGTGCGTGGCCAACCTCAAGGATATCGCCGCCGCCTCGGTCGGTTACGGAAGTAGCGACCCGAGCGGTTATCTCGTCCCAATACCGCCGCACATTTCGAGCGGGGACAAAGTCAGCGCGCTGCGCAGGGCTTTTGGCGGCAAGAGCGGCAAACATCATTTTGAGACGCCTGATTTTCCAGATGAGCCCACGTGGTACGGGGGCGAATATGGCATGTGGTCTACGAAGAACGGGTTTGGTCCAGGGGAGCGCCCCCTGAACCGATACCTCTTCAAGGGCGCGGTCCCTGCGCGAAGCTGTCAGCAGATCGCGGATCTGCCGGATGAGATAGCATTTGCCGAGGAGAAGCTGATCTACGACGTTTTTAAGTGCCCCTCCGATGTCGGCTATGAGTCGGGGCGGGACGGCAGCGGCGACATCCTCTTTGCCTACGGGTATCCAAACACCGCGAACCGGAACTTCAAATTGCCCATGCCGCTCTACGATGCCATGGGCAACAGTTACGCCTGCGACTCACTTCTCGGGGGCAGCACTCAGCGAACCGTTTCCTGGGGCGTTCTTCTCAGAAAGCATGAGCAAATCCCTACGCCCGGCAAGATTACGATGTATCTGGAAAGCAGGGGTTTCTATAATGCCTTTTGGAACAATTGGCTTCTGGGCGGGCCGCAGGATTTCTCGTTTGGGAACCATGGCACAGTTCGAGAGCACAAGGTAGCCTTTGCCGATGGTCATGCCGTGCCTGTGTTGTACGAAGTGCGTACAAATATCACCGGCGTACAAGAAGGCGGTGGGATAGTCTATGGTGGTGGTTATAGTTTGCGAGGCGGCACGACGGAGCGCATGCTGTGGAATCCCCCTTGGATGCTGGATCCTCAGGATTGGGATTTTTCCGACTGGGCTCACTTGTTGATGAGCGGCCCGGGGTGGCAGAACCACTGCGTGCCCTCGCCCGCGACTGTAACCGTAGGCCTAGTGACGGAGGGTATCTGCTACTAGTCGACGTGGGTGAGGGTCTACTGTGATCCTACGAGACCCGACACAATGACGAGAGGACACGGTGCAAAATGGCTCAACAGAACAACAAGAAACTCTTCTATGGTGGTGGGGCACTGGTCATCATCCTGGCGTTCGTGGCGCTGTTTGTTGCCAAGGGAGGGGCACAGGATCAAGGCAAACGTGACACTGCCGTCGCCGACCCGGTGCAGGAGGATGGCGATCTTGCGCAGAGCGAGCCTGAGGTTGCCTCTAGAACGACACCACGAGGTGGTAAACGCGCAGATAGCAGGCTCGGTAGTTCGACGTCCGAAGGGGCGGAAGAGGTAAGCGCCGACAGCGCGGACAACGCACCAACAAAGAAGAAGAAGGACAAGAAACGAAGGCGTCGTTCGCAGAAGAAACAGTCTGGGGAAGAAGAGGACGAGGGGTCAAAGACGGGAACAGCCAAGAAGCAGGAACCCAAGAGGCCTTTCTGAATACGAGATTGCAACCGCTTGCAGGCCCGAACCCTACGAACGCTTCTGATGGCCCGGCCAATACCTTGGTCGGGCCTTTTGTCATTGTGCCTGGGTCATCGTGATTTCGGGCGGCACCTGCGGCGGAGCTGGCTTTCGAGCACTTGGCTCGAGCGGCCTGCGGGTTGAAATCAGCGTCTGGGTCGTGGGTCCATAGGAGGAGACGGCTGGTTTGGCGTGAAATTCCTAAGATGCGACTGGTCTCCTAGCCGATAAGAAGCTATACTGTCTGCTTCCAGGGACACCTGAGGGTGTGGAGAATCGCGCAGGCTCCCGACAAGTCGGGATTTCGTTCCGCCTGCGGGTCGTTGCCGCGTGACTCTTTGAAGTTCCCCTGGATGTGAAAGAAAGGAGGCTTGCAAGTATGCCTCAGTCAATAACGGCAAGCTCCTGCTGACGCTCCCCCATACGCGTCGGTAGCGAGCGGACGCGTATGGAGTAGGTGTCGGTGTATCCCGGCACACCTCGGCCCACGGGGGAACTAGAGCAGAATCGTCGGCGGTTCTGCGAACGATCGGGCCAAACTCTCCAGGACGAAAAGAATAGATTGCGCGGAAGCGCACAATGGTGATGGAAGTCCGCGCGGGCTGAACGCCTGCGGCTCTTCGATCTTGACAAAATCTCTTTGCTTGCACAGTGAACTGTAACAATGGCACTTGATCTCTCGACATGGCGGAACATAGGCATCATCGCTCACATTGACGCCGGCAAGACCACGACTACCGAGCGCGTGCTGTTCTATACCGGCAAAACGTACAAAGTGGGCGACGTCGACGACGGCAACACGGTCACCGACTTTGACCAGGAAGAACAGCGGCGGGGGATCACGATCTACAGTGCCGCCGTGAGCTGCCCGTGGAAGGGGTACACGATCAACCTGATCGATACGCCCGGGCACGTGGACTTCACGGCAGAGGTCGAGCGGTCTTTGCGCGTGCTCGACGGCGCAATCGTCGTGTTTGACGCCAAAGAGGGAGTCGAGGCCCAGTCGGAGACCGTCTGGCGGCAGTGCAGCAAATATGACGTGCCGCGCATCTGCTTCGTCAACAAGATGGACAAAGTCGGCGCCGACTTTGAGATGACCTTCAAGTCGCTGACCGAACGGCTCGACGCCCATCCCGTCGCCATCCAACTGCCCATCGGCAGCGCCGATTTCTTCGAAGGCTTGATCGATCTGATGACGATGAGGGCCTTCTACTTCGAGCCCAGTCAACTGGGCGCAAAAATCACTGAAAAGGATATCCCCGAACAACTCGTTGCCATGGCTGAGCATTGGCGGCACGACATGGTGGAGATCATCGCAGGCACTTGCGATGAACTGATGGAGAAGTACGTCCACGATGAGGATATCTCGATCGAGGAATTGAAGACTGCCCTGCGCACCGCCACCATTGCAGGGCAATTGAACCCGGTGGTCTGCGGCTCGTCTCTGCGGTACTGCGGCGTTCAGAAGCTGCTCGACGCCGCCTGCGATTTCTTGCCGAGCCCGCTGGATGTTCCGCCCGTCGTCGGCCGAGACCCGAAGAATCCCGATCGCGAAGTCGTACGACATCCGGAGAATAGCGAGCCCTTCTCCGCTCTGGTATTCAAAATCGTTGCGGAGAAACCGGTCAATCTGTACTACATCCGGATCTACTCGGGTGTTTTGAAGTCCGGCACCCGCGTTTACAATCCCGAGACCGGCCACAAGGAGAACATCAGCCGCATCTATCGGATGTTCGCCAAACGCCGTGAACAGCTCGACGAGGCCCTCGCCGGGGATATCGTGGCGGTGGCGGGGATCAAGCGCTCGCTTACGGGCCACACGATCTGCGATGCACGCGATCCGGTCGTCTATCAGGAAATCGGCTTCCCGGAATGTGTGATGAGCATGGCCATCGAGGTTCAAAGAGCGGCCGACCGTGACAAGCTGGGTCTGGCCCTCTCTGAATTGATGCGCGAAGACCCGACGTTCGTGGCCTCCGTGGACAGCGAGACCGGTCAATCGATTATCAGCGGGATGGGCGAACTCCATCTCGAGGTGTTGGTCAACAAGATTCGCAAGGAGCATCGAGTCGAGGTGCATGTCGGCCCGCCTCGCGTGGCTTATCGGGAAACAGTCTCGCAGAGTGCCACTGCGGACGTGACGTTCAAGAAGCAGACTGGAGGCCGCGGGCAATACGCTCGGGTCAGCGTTATGCTGGAACCGATTCACCCTGAAGACGGGGAGGATCCGCTGCAGTTTGAGAGCAAGATCTTCGGAGGGTCGATCCCTCGCGAGTACATCAGGCCGGTGGAAGCGGGCTTCCGCGACGCCGCCCAGCAGGGCGTTCTCGCGGGAAACCCAATGGTCAATATCAAACTGACCTTGGTGGACGGGCAGCACCATGAGGTCGATAGCTCCGAACTGGCCTTCGAGACCGCCGCCCGAATGGCGTTCCGGGAGGCAGCTCTAAACGCCCGTCCCATGCTCATGGAACCGATCATGAAGATCGAGGTGACCACGCCGGAGGAATACTTCGGGCAAATCAGCGGCGATCTCAACAGTCGCCGAGCGATCATCACGGGTTCGGATGTCCGCGGCAAATACCGTGTGGTGTGCGCCGAAGTCCCTCTGGCATCTATGTTTGGGTATGCCACGCAACTCCGCAGCTTGTCCCAGGGCCGGGCCAGCTGGTCGATGGAGCCCAGCCAATACGCGCGTGTCCCCGAGCAAGTGGCCGAGAAGGTCCTCGCCGGCACCTCTTAGGCCTGATCCATGAGCGCGTCCAGCCAGCGACGCGCCCCAACGTCGCCCATCTGATGCGGACCCCTTTTTGACCATATTTGTGCCACAATGGTGTTGACAAATCCTTGGGGTGCGGTAAGTTAGACAATCTTTCGGATTGCGTGGGGCGCGGTGCCGACCGGCCCGCGTTTATTTTGGGCTTTGTTTCTGGAGTGATTGATGGGCGGCGAGCATATTAGAATTCGTATGGAGGCGTATGACCACCGGGCTCTGGATGCTTCGGCGAAGGAGATCGTGGAAAACGCCAAACGGACCAATGCCAAGGTGCTCGGTCCAATCCCGTTGCCCACGCGGATCGAACGTTACACGGTGCTTCGCAGCCCGTTCGTGGACAAGAAATCGCGCGAACAATTCGAGATGCGGACGCACAAGCGCCTCGTGGAGATTCGAGAACCCACGGCGCGAACGATTGAGGCCCTCAACCGCCTGGTTGTTCCGGCGGGCGTGTTCGTGAAGATCCGAACGTAGCGCAAATTATAATTCTTGGGCGAGTCACGGCGGCAATCGCCGTGGCGTTAGCGAGTCACAAGCGAATTCTTGCGACATTCTGAACAGAAAAGCACATGAGCTTGATCGTGTGCAACAGGCAATTGCGACTGTCCATAAGTTGACAGTAAAGGCGCTCTTGTGATGATACCCGCTCTGCTTGGTAAGAAAGTCGGTATGACTCAGGTCTTCAATGACAGCGGCGGTGCGATTCCGGTGACTGTCATCGAAGCAGGGCCTTGCGCGGTCATGCAGGTCCGGTGCCAGGACGTGGACGGCTACGATGCTGTGCAGCTCGGTTACGGCGACGTCAAGCCGCACCGGGCCACGAAGCCCGGCATCGGGCACGCTCAAAAGGCCGGCACGACGCCGAAGCGGATCCTGACAGAAGTTCGTCTGAAGGAAGCGGCGACGCATCAGGCGGGCGATGTGATTACGGTGAGCGTGTTTGCCGAGAACGACGTGAAGTATGTGGACGTGGTCGGCATCAGCAAAGGGCGCGGCTTCGCGGGCGCCATGAAGCGCCACGGGTTCGGCGGGCAGCCCGCGTCTCACGGCGTTGAGCGGAAGCACCGCAGCCCGGGCAGCATCAGCAGCCACGCGAGCGATCTGGGCCACGGCGGCAACGTCAAGAAGGGCAAGCGCATGGCCGGCCACTTCGGCCATCACCGAGCCACTGTGAAGAATCAAAAACTGATTGGGATTGACGAGCAGAATAACTTGTTGCTGATCGAAGGCGGCGTGCCGGGTCCCAATGGTGGATTTGTGGTTGTACGCCAAGCGCGAACGAAAAGCTGAGTTTCGATACATGATTGACGTGCCGATTTACACAATTCAGGGCAAGGAAGCCGGCCAAATGGCCATCGACGAGGCCCATTTGGGGGCGCGGGTTCGCCCGAAGCTGCTCAAGCAGGCGATCGTCATGTATCAGGCGAACCGCCGGCAAGGCTCAGCAGCCGGCAAGAGCCGCGGCATGGTCCAGGGCTCGACGCGCAAGATCTTTCGACAAAAGGGCACGGGCAATGCCAGGATGGGCGCCATCCGGAACCCCGTCCGCCGAGGCGGCGGGCAGACATTCTTCAAAAGGCCTCGCGATTTCAGGCAGCGCATGCCCAAGCGAATGCGGCGACTCGCCTGCAAGAACGCCATCCTCGCCAAGATACTCTCTCAAGACGTACTCATCCTTGAAGATCTTTCCTTCGACCGACCCAAGACCAAAGAGCTTCAAACGATTCTCGGGGCCGTCGGAGTCACGCGCAGTTGTATCGTGGCGCTGGACGCTCCGAGCAAGGTACTTTATCAGTCCAGCAAAAACATCCCGCGGACGGACGTGTGCCCCGTGGCGGAACTCAACGCTTACGACGTGCTTCGTCGAAAAAAGCTGGTGTTCACCAAGACGGCATTCGAGGCGTTCTCTGCCCGAGTCGCCCGCGAATACGACGAATAGTGCAATGGATATTTACCACGTAATCAAGAAGCCGCTGATCACCGAGAAAGGGACGCACCAGGCGACGCTTTCCTTTCCGGAAACGAACTGGAAGGTGGCGCGTGGTGGGTCGTATACCTTTGAGGTTCATCCACATGCCTCAAAGCCGCAGATCAAACAAGCAGTGGAGCGGATTTACGATGTCAAGGTCCTCAGTGTGCGGTCGGCGAATCGTTGTGGTAAGCGTCGCCGCCACCGTCTGACTTACGGTACAACCCCATCCTGGAAGAAGGCGGTTGTTGTTTTGCAGCCGGGTCAGCACATAGATTTGTTCTAAGTGCCGGCAGGTATTTAACGGGTTTGGTAATATGGCAGTTCGTTCATATAAACCGACATCACCGGGCAGGCGAGACGGCCAGGTCAATGACTACCTGGAGTTGACGGATAAGAAACGTCGGCCGACGAAGTCGTTGCTCGAGCCGCTCAAGAAGACCGGCGGCCGCAATCACAGCGGCAAAATCACCGCCCGCCATCGCGGCGGCGGCAACAAGCGAATGTACCGCAAGATCGACTTCAAACGCTTGAAAGATGGTATCGATGCAAAGGTTATCGCGATCGAGTACGACCCCAACAGGAGTTGCCACATTGCCTTGATCCGGTACGAAGACAGCGAACTGAGTTACATTCTCGCTCCGGTCGGACTGAAAGCCGGCGACACCGTCCGCAATGGGAGTGATGCTGAGCCTGTGTCGGGCAATGCGATGCCCTTGAGTGCGATTCCGGTCGGCATGGATGTTCACAATATTGAAATGAATCCCCGGCAGGGCGGTAAGCTGGTTCGCAGTGCGGGAACCGCTGCCCGGCTGTTGGCCCGCGAGGGCGATTGGGCGACGCTGGTGCTGCCTTCGGGCGAGATGAGGCAGGTGCGAATCGAATGCCGTGCGACGATCGGTCGGGTCGGCAACACGGAGCACCAGAACATCGCGCTGGGTAAGGCCGGTCGAACAAGGCATCGGGGTCGTCGTCCGCACGTTCGCGGCGTGGCCATGAACCCCGTGGCTCACCCGCTCGGCGGCGGCGAAGGCCGAAGTGGCGGCGGTCGCCATCCGTGCAGCCCGACCGGGGTGCTGGCCAAAGGCGGCTCCACGCGAAATCGCCGTAAGGGATCCAACAAGAGAATTTTACGTCGGCGCAAGAGCAGGCGCTATGGGCAACTAGCGATTCCAAAGAAGTAGTGAAGCAGGGCGCGTGGTTGACGCGACAGGAACCGGTATGGCACGATCATCTAAAAAAGGCCCGTACGTTGACGAAAAGCTGTTCCGCAAGGTCATGCTGGCCAAGGACAGCGGCAGCAATTTGCCGATCCGGACGTGGTATCGCCGTTGCACGATCGTCCCGGAATTCGTGGGACACTCTTTCGAGGTCCATAACGGGAGACTGTTCAACAAAGTGTTTGTTACGGAAGACATGGTCGGGCATAAACTGGGCGAGTTTAGTCCGACACGAACGTTCAAGGGTCATACCGGCGGCCGGAAGAGGGAAGCCAAGTAAGGATCGAGCGTTGCCCGCCGGCGGAGGCAGTTTCTAGATGGCTGATGCGATGGTGACAGGAAGGTGGCAGGCGAAATATCGGTATGCCCGACTTTCCCCGCGAAAAGCGCGGCTGGTTATCGATATGATCCGCGGACACCGCTGTAACGAGGCTCTGAACATCCTGAAGTTCAGCAAGCAGCGTCCTGCCGTGGACATCGCCAAGACGCTCCGCTCCGCAATGGCCAACGCCGACGAGCAAGAGGCGGACATGGGTCGGCTGTATATTGCGGAGGCTCGGGTGGACATGGGACCGACGACTCTTCGCTGGCGTCCCAAGGATCGTGGGCGGGCCCATCCGATTCTCAAGAAGACGAGTCATATTCATATTGTGTTGGCTGAGAAGTAAAGACCGCGGAGTGATACTGTGGGGCAAAAGGTAAATCCAATTGGATTTCGGATCGGCATTACCGAGGACTGGCGTTCGCGGTGGTACGCTCCGAAGGCCTCGTATGGCGAGTTTCTCGTTGAGGACTACAGAATCCGGGCCTATATCGATCAGCGTCTCAATCGCCAGCCGCCTTATGCAGCCGTGGCCAAGATTGAGATCGAGCGTACGCGCGATGCTGTGAAAGTGATCCTGCACACGGCCCGGCCCGGCTTGGTGATCGGTCCGAAAGGCGCCGAGGTAGACAAACTCAAGGAGCACCTGGAGAGCTTGATCGATCGTAAGATCACGGTCAACATCATGGAGATCAAGAATCCGGACCTCGACGCCCAACTCGTGGCGGAAGGTGTCGCGGAGCAATTGAAGAAGCGGGCGTCCTTTCGGCGCACGATCAAGCAGCACCTGGAAACGACCATGGGCGCCGGCGCCCTCGGGATCAAGATTCGATGCAAGGGCCGGTTGGGCGGACGGGAAATGTCGAGCAGCGAGACCCAGCATCTCGGTTCGCTTCCTGTCCAAACGTTGCAGGCTCACGTTGAATACGGCTTTGCCAAGTGCCGCGCGAGCTACGGTGTGATCGGCGTCAAGGCCTGGATCTATCTGGGGCGCTATGGCGAGGAAATCACCCCGATTGCAGGTGACGGTGACGGCCACGGGCGGCGCCGCTCCGGCCCGCGTGGGAAACTGTAAGGATTTAAGAAGGAGTATCGGTCTTGCCCGCGATGCCCAAGAGAGTCAAGTTTCGTAAGTCACAGCGTGGCAGAATCCGCGGCAATGCGTCGCGTGGCAACACTGTGAGTTTCGGGGATTACGGCTTGCAGGCCTTGGGGCACTCGTGGATCACGGCCCGTCAGATTGAGGCCGGCCGCGTGGCCGCGACCCATTTTCTGCACCGCGAGGGTCGGGTGTTCGTGCGGATCTTCCCGCACAAGCCGATCTCGGCGAAGCCGCTCGAAGTCCGCATGGGCAAAGGCAAGGGCGAACCCAGCCAATGGGTAGCCTGCGTGCGTCCGGGGACCGTGTTGTATGAAATTGGTGGAGTTGAAGAAGATATCGCGCGTGTGGCATTGACCCGCGTGGCGCACAAAATGCCGATACGCTGCCGCCTGATTTTGCGAAGAAGCAAGCACTAGGCCGGCTGGAGCAGAGGCTCATGAATATCGCGGAAATAAGAGCGATGAAGACGGATGAGTTGCACTCCGAATTGGATCGGATCAGGCGGCACTTGTTCGATTTGCGGTCGCAGGCGGTGACGGAGAAGCTGGAGGATCCGACACAGTTGACCAAGACAAGGCGCGAGATCGCGCAACTGTTGACCGTGCTTACGGAGCGTGGGGAGACCGGGATCGAAGAAAAGCAGTATCACTTGGAAACGGAAGCGCGGCGGAAGGTCGCTCAGTAGATGAGCCTTACGATTTGTTGTTGAGATTTCATGATGGCAGACACAACCGTTGGCAAGAACCAGGGACGCAAGCCGCGAGCCGTACGAACTGGATTCGTGGAATCCGCCAAGTGCGACAAGACGATCAAGGTAGTGATGGAACGCCGGGTCAAGCACCCGAAGTATGGGAAGTACATTCGGCGTCGTACGAAGTTGCACGCCCATGATGAACAGAACCTCGCCAAGATCGGCGATCAAGTTGAGATCATGGAGTGTCGACCGATTTCGAAGACCAAGCACTGGCGTCTGGTTCGAGTCGTGCGTGCGGCGGATGCCCGCTGACTTATTTTGTAGATCGAAGACGAACTCATGATTCAACTTCAGTCAATTGTGGATGTCGCGGACAACACCGGCGCCAAGCAGGTGATGATCTTCCGAGTGATGAAGGGATCGACCTCGCGCCGGGGCAAGCTCCGGCTGCAGACGGCGGGTATCGGCGATATCGTCATGGGCACGGTCAAGAAGGCGTTGCCGACTTCGGATTTCGCGGACGCCCGGTCGCGACCGGATAAAAAGAAGGCGCGCATCGGGAAAGGGGTTG
>JACZTW010000078.1 GCA_022573485.1 Planctomycetota bacterium | reverse complement strand
GTCCCATCGGTCCCGGCTGGGTCAGGAGCACACTTGAACCCGATCGTTATAAATGTGTCGCAGATCAGGTCGGGGAAAAAGCCAACGAAAGTACACCTCGGCGCGGTCACGACCACGTTAAACGGATGTTGGAAGAAGACATCCGGCTTGGCTCCGTTGTACACTTGCAGATCGGCGTTGCCCACGGAGAGCACGCGGTCGGTCGGATCGTCGAAGGCTGCGAAGATGTTGCAGATCGTCAACGGACCGGGAACGAACTTGCCGTTGCCCTCCGTGCATAAGAACGCGGTGTCCGGATCATCCTTGATCACCGTCGTGACGCCGACGAAGTCCGCCGATGCCGATGGAGCTACCGTCAGATAGATACAGCCACAGATTGCCAATGTGATTGCACACTTCCAGTCGTTCATGTCCGGCTCCTTTCATCGCGGTTCTACATACCCTTTGACGAAACTCATATACGGAATCCGCGCTCCGGCGGGCGTTCAGAGGCAAGGCCCCCAATTGCCGAGCAGAACGGCCAAGTCAAACGCACCGATCGATCCGCTGGTGTCGTTATCCAGGCATTCGCAGGGCTCGCCGGGGCCGCAGGCTCCCCAATTGCCCAGCAGCACCGCCAGATCGGCGGCGTCGGTGTCACCATCGCCATCGGTGTCGGTCGGACAAGGGTTGTCGTTCGGCTGATTCACGCACTCACCGCTGGACGGATCACAGAAATCATCGGTGCAGACATTGCCGTCGTCACAGTCGACGGGCGGACCACCGCAGACGCCGTCCATCCATACATCGCCGTCTGGACCAGGATTGCCGGTACAGGGATCACCATCATCACAGGGGACGCCATCGGGCTTCCATACGGCACATTCGATGGGCACGTCTAGTTCGGCGTACGTGACGCCGTTGTACTCGTCCCGCCAGAAGAGGTCGATGTCACCTGACATGAAGTGCCCCAGGTGCATTGCCGATTGGAGGAAGAGCACTTTCAGGTCCGGCCAGGTGCCGGCTTCGCCTTGCCCATTGGCAGGATTCGCGTTGAACCAGCCACCGACAATATGGCCGTACAAGTTGAATTCGCCAGCATCGAACTCGGCACCGGGCTTACTCTGATCGGTTCCGGCTGGCTCAGGGCCACACTTGTACCCGATCGTTATAAATGTGTCGCAGATCAGGTCGGGGAAAAAGCCAACGAAAGTACACGACGGCGAGGTAACAACGAAGTTAAACGGATGTTGGAAGAAGACACTCGGACTCACTCCGTCGTACACTTGCAGATCCGCGTTGCCCACACTGAGCAGTGCGTTGTCCGGATTGTCGAAGACCGCGAAGACGTTGCAGACCGAAATCGGGCCAAAGCCGAAATTAAACGGACCAGCGCCCGAGTTGCAGAGGGCAACGGTGTCCGGATCATCCTTGATCACGGTTGTGACGCCGACGAAGTCCGCCGATGCCGATGGGGCTACTGTCAGAGAGATGCAGCAGCAGGCTGCCAATGTGATTGCCCACTTCCAGTCGTTCATGTTCTGCTCCTTTTCAATTAGATGTGGATGGCGGACCCGGCCCACCGGTTAGGACGCATCGAACTTTATGCGTGGATTGCAAGCGTGACCCGTCCAGGCGCATTCCGGCGATCGGCTCCGGCACGGCACGCGCGCGGGCCAACATTGCTGGTGATCTTGCCATCACCGGCACGACATTGGAATGAACCAGCCTGGTCACGACTCGGTCCCCCGGCAACTTGTGAATACGAACGCCACCAGCCTCTGAAGAGGCATCTTTTGATCACGGAGGTGTTATTGACCCAATCGATCATACCTATCTCAGGCACCCATTACAACGCCGGGGAACCGCGCAGGAGGTGTTGATGCAAAGATGCGAACGAAGGCTTGACCCAACGCAACCACTTGGGACGGAATAGGTTTGCACCGCTTTGGCGCCGTTGGCGGCGACGCTGGCAGCGTGTTGATTGACCCCAACGGGGTTCGAACCCGTGTTGCCGGCGTGAAAAGCCGGTGTCCTAACCACTGGACGATGGGGCCATGTTCAGAATGCAGGCTTCAGGCTTCGGGCTTCGGGCTTCAGGCTTCAGGGCGCACAGTTTGCGAACTTCCCGAAGCCTGAAGCCCGAAGCCCTACACGTGCCGGAGCGGGACACTCTAAATCAAGGGCGAAGGGGGGTCAAGGACGGAGCGCAGCAGAGATCCGCCGAAGGCGGGACGGAGCACGGTCATTCCGCAATGTTGCCGCCGGCGAAGCTGGATTCAGGACTGAGGACTAAGGACTGAGGACTCAGCACTCAGCACTCAGTCCTCTTCAATCCGCTTTGCGGGCGCCCGGCTTGAGAATGAGGCCCTGGCGGGTCTTGCCGTCGAGCAATGCGTCCACTGGTTCGTCAAGATGAACGTGGCGCAGAAAGCGGCTCTCCGAGACGGCCGGCTGGGCGGCCAGCCAGTCCCAGTCGATGTACCCTTGGCCGGCGATCGGGTTTACCGTGAAGTATCCGACGCGCAGCGAGGTGAGATTCTGGAAGAAGTGCGTGCCCTGCGACGGCGTCACCACGAAGTCTTCGAGCGCGGCTTCGACGATTACCTGGGCACAAGAAATCTGGTCCCAAGTCACGGGAATCCCCAGCCAGCGGTCGGCCGACCCCCACCGGCCCGGGCCGATCAAAACGCAACGCCGGCCTGCCTTGCGAATGGTCTCGTTGATCAAGCCAATGTCGTTGGCGATCTCTACTGTATGGGCCGAATCGAAGTCATCGGGCTTGACGTAGACAATGTCGTACATCCCGCAAATGCGGCCGTTGCCCAGAACTTGATCACTCATGCACAGCGTCTGGCTGCGGTCGAAATCGTCGAACTCGATCTGCGGACATTCCTCATCATAGACCGATGGTCTGATCTGCAGCAGGCCGAAGACCATTGGGTCGCTGCTCATATCCACGGCATATTCGATTTCCACGGGGCAGCCCATGCCGTCTCGTCCGATGTCCAGCACGGTCTGGAGAATCTCCGCCAATGGAAAGATATTGGCTTTGAGCACGTGCGCGAATGTCACCAGCCGTGTTCCGGGGCGAGACAGGCCGTCGTAGACGGCGTCGTTGTCCGGCGAATACACCGATCCGATCGGCGCGAGCGTGCCGTCGTGCTCGGCGACGTCCAAGCCGAATTCCGCGATGTTGGCGTTGGCGTCAGGCGTGGGATAGACATCCGGCCTGCCGATATCCACGGCGTAGAAAAAACGCTGCGAGTTGTCCAGCATGTCCTTGACGGTGGCGAACTGGGGCAGGGAGTTGGGGTGTGCCGGCGAAAACATCAGCCCGCCGCCGCCCTCGACCACGATCTTGCCCAGACCCAGGGCTACATAGGACACGCCGTCCTCCGGTTTCATCTTGGCAATGGGATAGTAATTGTAAGAACGGGCCACGCCCGAGAACGTCGGGTAGAAGCGTGTGCCGTGTGGGCTGCCGACGATCTCCTGCAAAATTACGCCCATTTTTTCTTCCTGGGCGTGGTGCGAGGTGGCTTCGAGGTAGTGCAGCGCCCCGCGAAAAAACATCGATGCGTAAACCAGCTTGATGGCGTCGCAAAGCTGTTCACGGCGAACCTTGAGGTTCGCGTGGTTGTTGGGAATCATATGCGTGGCGTACACGCCGGCGAAGGGTTCGTCCTGCGAATCCTCCAGCAGACTGCTCGAACGCACCGCCAGCGGATAACGGGCCTGCTCCAGGAACGCCGACAGTTTCTTATGGATCGCTTTGGGGATTTTCGCTTTCAGAAACGCCCGTGCAATTACCTCGTCGTCAAGGTGCTTGGCCGCCAGGTTGCGAAGTTTGTTCTTGTCCATGAACGTGTCGAACACGTCGGTGCCCAGCGTGGCGCTCGCCGGCACGACAATGTGTACGTTGTCGAACCGCTGATTGAGGTTGTAGCGCCGCACCAAGGCGTTGATGAAGGCCAGCCCGCGCCCCTTGCCGCCCATGGAGCCGCCGCCGATGCGCGCGAACGACGACGTGGCGTCAAAGATCCGGGCGGAAAAATCGGAAATCACGCCGCTCTGGCTCCGCTCGCGAAACTCGGCGATGGTGTTCAGCAGGTATTGGCGCATTTCGCCCACCGTAGTGAAATCGGTGACTTTCTTCGGACGAATCCGCGTCGCCAATTCAAACTCCGTGCGGGCCATGAACCAGTTGCTGAAATGGTTGTGCAGGGCATGGAACGCCAGCGACTCGTCCGGCGTCTTCTTGACCATGGCCTCGAACGATCGCAGGTCGTGCGCGCGGCCGATGACAGTGCCGTCCGGAAGGGCGAAGACAAAATCTCCGAATCCCAGGCTGCCCAACAGGAAATTGCGCAGGTCCTCCAGCAGCGTCGGCGATCTCTTGTTGACGAAGCTTGCGTTCAAATGTTCGGCGCTCTCGGCATGGGCCCCGTCTGAAGATTGCAGCAACACGGGCGTATCCGGCGATTTTTCCTTGATCAGTCGGGTGAATTCCAGTCCGGCTTCCGGATCCAGGCGCCCGTTGCGCGGAAAGCGAATATCGGTGATCACGCCGAGAACGTTTTCGCTGTATTTGGAGTATAACTGACAGGCCTCTTCGAACGTCTCGGCGAGCAGGATCTTCGGCCGGGCCCGCATGCGTAGCAGCCGCTGCATCAGATTGATGCCCTCGGCCATCAGCGATTGAGTCAGCTTGAGCAACTCCGTATAGAACAGCGGTAGATACGTCGAATAAAAGCGCACGGAATTCTCGACCAGGATGATCACGCGAACGTCACCCACGCGCGTATCATGCTCGACGTTCAATTGATCCTCGACCAGTTTGACGATGGTCAGCAGGATCTTGGCATCGCCATGCCACACGAACACACGATCGATGCAACTCCGGTCGCGCAGGCCGGGATTGCGGACCAATTCCCGGGCATTGTCAGCCAGCACCACCACTGGCAGATCGGGGTTGATCTCCTTGACCGATTTCGCCAGTTCGGAGACGTTGAGGTTTCCGAGGCGCGTCATGGTGATCACCAGGTCCACGGGATTCTGCCGGATGAACGACAGGGCCTGCTCACCCGTGGACACGCGGGCCACGCGCGGCGCGTGCGACAATTTCATATCCACGAATTCACTGGTGATCATCTCGGAGATCAGGCCGTCTTCTTCGAGGATAAACGATTCGTACAAGCTGGAAACCAGCAGGATATTGTGGACCCGATTCGGCATGAGGTTATGGAATCCGCCGAAGTCAAAATCCAGGTCACAACGTGATGGGGGCAACGCGGGCTGCATCGGCTTTGTCTCCGCGCACGAATTCGGCGCGTTTATATTGTATCGCACCTGCGTCGCCGAAAGAATTGGGAAATAAAAGGTGCAAAACAAAAGGTGTCAGGAAGAATGTTGACGGTCCTTTCGGGGGCGTCCGCGCGGTCTAAGGGTGATATCTAATCCCAGTCGGGCGGAAATACGGGCGATCCAGCGCAGCTCCCCCAGGGGCACACCCCGGTCCAGCGCCTGACGCACTTGCTGCGACGCCTGCTCGTCGATCGGCCGATTGACATCCGCCAGCCAATTGCGTGGACGATCCACCGGCCAGGGACGCAGCCATTTCGCCAGCTCCGATCGCCGATTGCGCCGAACCCAAAGGCTGCCCCAACGCCACGCCTCTGCCCGCTTCACCAGTTTCGCCCGCCGGGCGTTGGCCTCCACGTAGCGACAGAGCGTCAGAAAATGCCCGTCCTCCTGCACCGGGAAACTCTTGAATCGGCCTTGGTACAGCGGCCCCTCCCCGGCTGTGTGCGTGTGTGCATGCCAGCGATGCGCGTGCGTCACCGTCACCCACTGCATCCACGTCGATAAGTTAGTGCGACGGCCGGCGCGAACAACTAAATGCCAGTGATTCGGCATCAAGCACCACGCCAAAAGCTCAGGCGCAGCCACGTGCTTGAGCGATTCGCTCAGCACCCGCTCGAACGCAAGATAGTCAGCATCCTTCTGAAACAGCGGCAGACGCATCACGCGCCGATTCAAGACGTGATAGACAAGCCCCGATTCCGTCACACGCAGTGGCCGTCCCATGCAGGAATCCTACCGAAACCCCGCACAGGCGTCAAGAAATTCTTCCTGACACCTTTTATTCGACGACACCTTTTATTCGACAAAGAAAGCCACGATCGGCATGATGTTTTATCCGATTGATCCAGAACTAGATTAACTTTCGATCGGGACGACGGAATGGCCTTGCTACCCCCAAGCTCTGTGAAGCGAATCGCACACCTGGATGTATTGCGTGGCGTGGCGATCTTGCTGGTGGTTCTCGCACATGTCCCGTTCACGATACCTTCTGGGCGGTACGGCGCGGACGTGCTCTTCGCCGTCAAGAACTGGTGCGGAACCGGGATCGATCTCTTCTTCGTTCTGAGCGGCTTCTTGATCTCAGGCCTCTTGTATCGAGAGTATGACCGCTGGGGGACGATCAACTATGCCCGGTTCATTTGGCGGCGTGGCCTGAAGATCTGGCCTGCCTACTACGCGTTTTTCGGTCTGCTGCTGGTAATCAATGTGTTGTGGCCCTGCCTGGAGGGCGCCCGCCCACACTACTGGCTGGTCAAGAAGACCTGGGCCTCCTGGGTCTTCCTGCAAAACTACGCCTACAACCTTTGGCCTCATACGTGGTCATTGGCAGTGGAGGAACACTTCTACATCGCGCTGCCCGTAGTGCTGTGGCTGCTGATCCGCCTCCATCGGAAGCGGGAACGGCAGCATTGCTTCAATTCAATTCCGCACATTGCAGCCTTGATCTGTCTGATCGCCATCATCGGACGAGCGGTGTCTTACTACATGAGTTCCGGAACAAACGTGCTGTACATCTATGTAGTGACGCATTTGCGGCTTGATGGGCTCATGTTCGGCGTGTTGCTGGGGTACCTGTGGCATTATCGCCGCGAGCAAGTGGTGGGCTTCGTGGCCCGGCGGCGCATCGTAGCGGCGGTTTCCGTGGCCTTGGTCTTGAGCGCGTTGGTTGTCCCGTTCGAGTCGTTCATTTATACCGTGTTCGTTTATCCTGCGCTGTATGTGGGATTCGGCGGCATTCTCGTACTGACCTTATGCACGGCATGGTCGCAATGCCCTGCCGTCATGCGTCGTTGGGCCATGCCACTGACCAGCAGTCTGCGAGTCATGGGGATTTACTCATACACGATCTACATTACGCATCGATGTGTCTTGCGGGTTTTACCCAATATGGAGGCTGCACTTCGCGACATGTTCGCCGCGCGAGGCCTGGGCCCGGTCGCGATCGACGTGCTGGTGATAGCAGTATACCTTGTCCTCGGATTGGGTAGCGGTATTCTGCTGTCGCATATCGTGGAGCGTCCGGTGCTGCGCTGGCGAGAGAAGCATTTCCCTTCGCTAACATCCTCCGTGCCGAAAGTCCAGGGGGACGGCAGAGAAAATGTCAGAAAAGGTGTCAGGTCAGAAAAGGTCAGAAAAGGTGTCAGGAAGATTTTCCAGGCAGGTTACAATTCTTCCTGACACCTTTTTTCCCCGCGCACGGCTTCGGCGCATGTGTATTATATCGCGCCCGCGTCGCCGAAAGAATTGAATTCGACTTAGACCACGCCCAGGTCGAGCATGGTGTCGGCGACCTTGAGGAAACCGGCGATATTGGCCCCGTTGATGTAGTTGCCGGGCGTGCCGTAGGACTCCGCCGTCTCGACGCACGCTTTGTGAATGCTGACCATGATGTCGTGCAGCCGGCGATCGACTTCCTCTCGCGACCACGCCAGGCGCATCGAGTTCTGGGACATTTCCAACCCGGAAACCGCCACGCCGCCCGCATTGGCCGCCTTAGCCGGTCCCAGCAGAATCTTGCTCTCCAGGAGCAGGTTCACGGCGTCGGGCGTGCAGGGCATGTTCGCGCCTTCGGAAACACAACGGCAGCCGTTCTTGACCAGATTATTGGCATCATCCACGCTGATCTCGTTCTGCGTCGCACAGGGCAGGGCGATGTCACACTTGACGTCCCACAGCGGGTTGGAGGAAGTGCCGGGCTGCTTTTCCTGGTAGTGGGCCTGCGCGTACTTGCCCTTGTATTCACTGATTCGGCCGCGGCGCTCATTCTTGAGGGCCATCACGAAATCCAGCTTGCTGCGGTCGATGCCCTCTTCGTCCACGATGAAGCCTGAGGAGTCCGACAGGGTCAGCACTTTTCCACCCAGCTCGATGACTTTCTCGGCGGCGTATTGGGCGACGTTGCCCGCGCCGGAAATGACCACGCGCTGGTCCTTGAACGATTGCCCGCGCGTCTTGAGCATCTCTTCGGCGAAGTACACGGCGCCGTAACCGGTGGCTTCCGGGCGGATCAGGCTGCCGCCCCAGTTCAGGCCCTTGCCGGTCAGCACGCCCTCGAAGCGGTTTGTCAACTTCTTGTATTGACCGAAAAGGTATCCAATCTCGCGCCCGCCGACACCGATATCGCCCGCGGGCACGTCGGTATTGGGGCCGATGTGGCGAAACAATTCACTCATGAAGCTCTGGCAGAAGCGCATCACTTCATGATCGCTCTTGCCTTTGGGATCAAAGTCCGATCCACCCTTGCCGCCGCCCAGCGGCAGCGTGGTCAACGCATTCTTGAAGGTCTGCTCGAAGCCGAGGAACTTGATGATGCTCAAATTCACCGACGGATGGAATCGCAGCCCGCCCTTGTACGGACCGATGGCGCTGCTGAACTCCACCCGAAAGCCGCGATTGACCTGCACCTCGCCGCTGTCATCCACCCACGGAACGCGGAACATAATCACCCGCTCCGGCTCCACCAAACGTTCGAGGATTTTTGCGACGCGGTACTCCGGGTGCTTATCCAAGACCGGCACGACCGACTCAGCCACTTCGCTGACGGCCTGAAGGAACTCCTTTTGATCCGGGTCCTTGGCACTGACGCCGGTCATGAAACTCTCTAAGAAACTGCTCATCAATCATCTCCTGTGTGCAATGGCCTCGTCGGGCCCGCATCCACCGGCTGTGTGATACGGCCTCAAGGCTTGAGCTGATCATGTCGCGGGTGCTAGGCCAACTGGACAGTCTGGGCATGACCAAGAGGGTCATCTTAGCGAAAGCCGACGGTGATGTCAGCGCCCCACGCCCGCGAGTCGCGCCCGCTCCTATCGCGAGACACCACGCCGCGTGTCCAGGCCGGCAGGTGCAGTCCCAAGCTGCTGCCAGTGGCAGTGGTACCGGCGACCCTGTGGCCCACAGACGAAAACCGCGTGTGCCCGTTGCCAGAACTACTCAGACAGGGCGGATTTCGCTCAACGCCTCACCAAACTCCCGACCTCGAACCCGGATCGTCACGCACTTTTCGCGCCGGCCGATAGACCGGAACACCGTCAGGACGACTCAAAATGGCGCCGTGTCAAACGTAAACCTTTTATTCGCAATATGTTATCGACGAAGAAGAGTTGACACTTGCCGCCGAAAAACCCGTTTTCTGGCTTGCTATCGAGGGTATGTCTGCTAGACTCACCCCGCAAGTGAACGAAAAACGCCATCAGTGGACCCCTCAGGAGGAAACCACATGGAAGAATATGAGAACCTCAAACAGATCATTGAGTCCGCAGCGGACGATGTGCAAAAGGCACAGGGCGGGAACAAAGCCGCCGGCACTCGGGTGCGAAAGACAATGCAGGACATTAAGAACGCCGCCCAGGATGTCCGCAAGCGGATTCTGGAAGTGCGTTCCGATGCACCTAAGTAGCCGGCCAGTTGGCCCATTTGCTGCGATCTGGATCTGCGGGATCCTTGGCGCTCTGTCGCCGGCGGCTCTTGCAGTCATCCGGTGACCGCCGATCATGCCTCCTTCATTGCTCTTAGATATTGAGTCCACAGATCTGGATCACGTGCTGATGACGCGCGAGCAGATCTATGAACGCCTGCCACATGGGTATGAGTTCATGCTCTTGGATGGGCTGCTCTACATGGATGACCAGACCAATGCCGCAATCGCTTATCATGACGTGTGCGACGACGGCTTCTGGGTCCGAGGCCATCTCCCCGGGCGACCTATATTTCCGGGCATCCTGATGATTGAAGCCGCAGCGCACTTGGCTTCGCTGATGGCAGCCAGATTTCCCGAATTCGACGGAAAGTTCATAGGCTTGGGCGGCGTCGCAAATGCGAAATTCCGCGAGACCGTTCTACCTGGCGCCCGCATCTATTTTCTGGTCGTCCCGATAGAGATCAGACCGCGACGGATCATCTGCGCCACGCAGGGCGTGGTTGACGGCCGCCTGGTCTTCGAAGCAGAGATCCGCGGCATGCCGATCTGACCAATGCGGCATGCCGAATTCGGAATGCGAAATTCCAGCGCCTTCGTACGACACGGCGTGAATGTTTAGCGGCGACCCGCAGGGGAGCACGTTGGTTGATGAAGGAACGCGCGGCGCACATCGTGCTTCAATGAATTTCGAACAACTCTTCTCACAGAATTTGATTCGCAGCGCCAAAAAAAAACCGTTCGACACGCAAGAGTTACCCTCACACGGCGGGGTCTATGCCTTCTTTGATGAGCGCGGCGCGATCCTTCAGCTTTCGTCCGCCGAGAACTTGCGGCGGGCAGTTACCTTTCGCCTGTATCCCTCGGATGACCCCACAAAGCGGCCGAGAACGGATCTGCTGGCAATCACCTGCCAAGTGTGGTGGCAGCCGACTCGTTCTCAATTCGAGACCTTCCTGAAGTTCCACGAAATCGCCTATCATTTGTACCCCGGCCGGCACCGCAAGATGTGCGCCTTCGGCCCGAGTTGGTTCGCCGGGATCACCCTGAACGATCAGTTCCCGCGCTGGCTGGCTGGCAACGACCCTTTCGCGGGCGAATCAGCCTGCGTGGGGCCTTTCGCCACGCGGCGCAAGTGCGAAGAATTCGTCAAGCAGATTGAAGATCTATTCTCGCTCTGCCGCTACCACAACATCCTCGAACAAACACCGCGGGGAGAGGCCTGCGCCTACTTCGAAATGGACCGCTGCCCCGCGCCGTGCGACGGCACGATCCCATTCGACCAATACCGCGAAACCCTCGCCGGCTCGGTCGACTTCGTGCTGGGCGCCAAGGAGCCGCTCCGCTTACGCCTCCGACGGCAAATGAAAGAAGCCTCCGACGACCTGGATTTCGAGCGGGCCAATCGTGCCAAACAGGATCTCGACACCGCCGATGCACTGGCCACGATGCTGGCACGCGTGCATCGGCGAGTCGGTGATTTTCGCTACCTCATCATCCAGCGCGCCGGCGGGCGAACCAAGGTCAAAGCGTTTGTGGTCAATCAGGGCGATATTCAGCACACCGAGCCGGCGAAGTTGAAGGAGCTCACGGATGTCGCGCCTCAGTGGCTCGCACGCGCGGTCCAAGCTGCCCGGCTGGCGAAAGTCGATTCGACCTTCGCCGCCGAGCGAATCTGGCTGGTGAGCCATTTTCTCCAGAAGCGCGACCGCACGCCGGGCCTGTATATCCATCATTCCGAACTGCCCGACGCCCTCGGATTGGCCGATCTCATCCGGCGGACGTTCTCGCCCAAGCCCAAGACTGGACCGCCCAGCGTATAGATTCCGACATACTATATGATGCGACCCACGCAGACACATCAAGGAGCCGCAGGTCCCGGCGCGCCGGGAGAATCCCGACTTGTCGGGAGCCTGCGCGATGCACCAAGGCACGCGCCAACCGCACCGCAACGCGATCCACTCGACGATGAATTGCGCCAATGGCTGCAACGCTTCAACGATTTCCTCTCCATCGAGTGTGGCCTGGCCGACAGCACGCTCGAAGCCTACGGCCGCGACCTGCGAGAGTTCACGACCTACCTTACTGATTCCCACATCGCCCTCGCCGGCCTGGAATACGAGCACGTTCGAGGACACTTGGTCAACCTCAAGAACCGAGGCCTGGCCCTGGCCAGCATCGCCCGGCGCGTCGCGTCGCTGCGAATGTTCCTGCGCTATTTGCAGCGCTACGGCGCGATAACCCGCGACGTCGCATCGGTCATCGAAATGCCCAAACGCTGGCGTTATTTGCCGCATACGCTGCACTACAAGCACGTCGATGCCCTGCTCGCCGCCCCGGACGAGGAAGATCCTTACTACTTGCGCGACCGGGCCATTCTCGAATTGCTCTACGCCACCGGCATCCGCGTGAGTGAGCTCACCGGCCTGACTCTCGACGGAATCAATTTGGACGTGGGCTACGTTCGCGTCCTGGGCAAAGGGCAAAAGGAACGCGTCGTGCCCGTCGGGCAGATGGCCCTCGTCGCCATCGCCGCGTACCTGGAAGACCACCGACCCAGATTAGTAACGGCCAAATCGAGAGACGCCATGTTCCTCTCGCGCACCGGCCGCCCGCTGGAACGCACCAATGTTTGGCGAATCATCGGCAAATACGCACGGATCGCGGGCCTGGGCAACAAGGTCTCGCCGCACACACTGCGACACTCGTTCGCCACGCACTTGCTCGAAGGCGGCGCCGACCTCCGCGTCGTGCAGGAACTTCTCGGCCACGCCGACGTTTCCACCACACAAATCTATACCCATGTCGATCCATCGCGGTTAAAATCCATCCACCAGAAATACCACCCGCGACAGTAATCGTATGGACTTCAAGAACACCACAATGCTGGACTCGAACCTCCTGCGGGAGACGTTTGAGTCAGCGGTCGCCGGCTGGCCGACCGACCAATTGGTGGTCCGCGTGCGCTGGAGCCGCGGGGCGGAGTTTTCCGGCACCTGCATCTACGCCACGAACCGCCTGTACATCAACCTCGGCCGCCAACTGCAATATCCCTATCGCATGGAGACGCACTGCGCCCGAGGCCGCAAGGCCTGGGGGCAATATTACAAGCCCAGCAGCTTCCTCGAACTCTGCGACGGCTA
>JACZTW010000077.1 GCA_022573485.1 Planctomycetota bacterium | reverse complement strand
AGCGACAGGGGACAAGCGAAATAGATCTCGATCAAAAGCAGCACATCATGAAACGCCGGTCGATAAAACACCATCACCAGCGACATCACCAGCGAAGCCAATCCCAGCCACACACTCAAGATTCCGAGCACGATTTCTCCTCTGCAACCTGCTTGCGCGTCTCAACTTGAGCCTTGAACTCCTCAAAATCCGCTTGATCCTCAAAGATACTTGAGATCAGATTCATCCGCACCTTGGAGGCGATCTTCAACTCGCATTTTCTTGATGCGACGCTCCAGAAGACTTTCTGGACTTGATCCCACGGGACACATGTCACATGGCGGCGCCCTTTCTTGATCCAGAGGCCTCGCGGCGTTGTTGCGATCGTCAAACTCGCGGAGAATTTTCTGATCAGGATGCATAGCATGAACACGGGGATAAGGACGACGATGATATCGAGCATGTCCAAGCTGCCCGCAGAGCGTGCCTTATTGACAGCCCCGTTGAGAAACAGACCACCGAAGAAGAGTGTCAGTAGAATCCCGAAAGAAGTCCAGAATCTGCTTGGCTGGCGATGCCAAGCTGCGGTTTCCGCGTCGTATTCAAATCCGCATTCTGGGCAGTTGTGGTTGGCCGGGAGTCCTTTCAGGGAGTACTTGCATTGAGGACACAGAGTCAGCGGTTTCATGGCGCCGATTGTAGCATCAGGGATGAGTCTGGGTATAGCTGATGATCTTGTATGCCAGTCTGGCGGCGAGGAATTCTGTGATGACTTGGCCGGGAACGGGAATTACTTCGACAATGTCCGCCGCAACGATGTTCTTTCGCTCGGCGACGGCTCGCAGGAGGGCCGTGACTTGGTGCCAATCCAATCCGCCCGGTTCAGGCGTGCCGGTGCCGGGGGCAAAGGCGGGATCGAAGGCGTCGATGTCGAGTGTGACGTACACGTGCTCAGTCAGGCGATCTATCGTTCCGTCAATCCAATCTCCGGATGATCGGCAATCCGAGGCAGTGACGGGGCGAATCCCTGCACTTTCCATGAAGCTCGCTTCTTCGCTCGAATAGCTGCGAATGCCGACACCGACAAACGGCACGCCCATGTCGTGAATCCGGCGCATGACAGAAGCATGGGAGTACTTCGAGCCTTGATAGGACTCGCGCAGATCGGCGTGGGCGTCGATTTGCAGCACGGAAAGGTCGTGGTACTTCGACTTGACGGCACGCACCAATCCCGAGGTGATGCTGTGCTCCCCACCGAGTGCCAGTAGAAACTTGTCGTCTGCGACGATCTTGCCGGCGGCCTCGTAGATGCCGTGGTGCATCGCTTCCGGCCCATCGGCATGGGGTGTTATGGGGTCGAGGGTCGCGATGCCGATGGAAATGAATTCACCGCCCAGTTCCTCATCGTAGGTCTCGACTTGCTGCGATGCCGTGATGATCGCGCGCGGGCCGTGACGTGTGCCGGCGAGAAAGCTGGCGGTGGCGTCGTACGGGATGGGCAATACGGCGAACCCAGATTGTTTGTACTCAGACTCGCTGTCTTCCAATCCCAGGAATCGATCCGGCTCGCTCGTCATGGTGCCTCCTCAAGCACAGAATGTGTTTCCGTGTGTGCATTCAGCCCGGTGGTGATTTGAACGGGCAATCGAATTTAGAGCCACAATGCAAAACGGGGCGTCTGCTAAACGACGAAGTCACTGAGAAAGATCCTCCCGGTGGCTTGCCGTTTGGCAGATCGTCCGGAGTCATTACAGTCATGCTTCGCGATGGTTTGGCAATTCGAGTAACGCTCAATCTCGTGCCTTTTAGTGTGCTGTCCGTTCTATGTCTCGCTCGCCGCTCGCCCGTAGAAAGGCGCGTATTCATCCATGAACACGGAGTTCGACCGCGCCGACGCGAACAAGTCAGACACCATGTCGTCCATCTTGGCAAAGAGCGCCTTTTGCTGCCGCGGTTGGTTGCGGACGAGCACATACTGCGCAAGCAGCGGGAAAGTGAGCGAGGCACACGAGTACACGACGACGTTGTCCTTCTCGGCATCTTTGATTTTGCCCCAGCTTCGCGCTTCCTGCGGCGTGGCGCCGCTGAGCCCGCCCCAGTGCGGCGAATCGACGGTCAACTGGATGAAGTAATCGTGCCCGCCCTTACTTGGGTCCCGCAGGATTTGGTGCAGCGTCGGCTGGGTCTGTAGGTAGAAGTTCTTCGGCGATCCGCCGCCGAGTATGACCGCGCCGTTCTTGTCGGCGGAGCGGACAATGGCTGCGGTTTCGATGATATCGAGCAGCGGATTGAGCGGCACCGGCTTGTCGAGCATGTGCGGTACGATGAGGTTCATACCGATCGACGAATCGCCGGGCGACGACGTGTAAATCGGCACGTTCTTTTCGGCGGCGACGACGACAAGAGATTTCTCCGGGTGGGGGGCCGATTTCGCGACGGCCTGGCCCAGTTCATAGTGCAACGCGGCCGTCGAGAACGGTTGGGAAGTGTCCAGCCCGTCAAGCGCCGCCAGAATGCACTTGTCGGTGGCCATCAGCGTGTCTTCGTCTTCGATCAGCACGTCGTAGATCCGCGCGATGCCTACGTCCGCGAGGGCGTTGTCGTCGATATTGGGGCTGCCCTGTACCATCGGGCAGTCGTAAGGCCTGTGCAGGTCGTGGTAGAGATTGGCGCCGGTCGAAATGATGAAATCGACGAACCCTGCCTCGATGAGCGAAATAATCACACCGCTCATGCCAATCGGTGTCATGGCGCCGGCCAGGGTCAGGCCGACGGTCGTGTTTTCTCGGAGCATCCGTGAATAGAGTTCGCACGCCTCTGCCAGCCGCCGGCCGTTGAAGCCGCTGCGGGCGTAGACGTTGTCGATCAAATCAACGATGTTCTCGTTGCCGCGCAGCTCCAACGGTTCGATCGATGCGCCCTGCATCCATTGTTGTGCGTCGGCAGTCTTCGTTTTGTCGGAAGGGCACGGCATTTTTGCGGATGTCCTTTGCGTGTTCCAGATGACAGTTGGAGTTCGTTGGTCCGCGCGGGCTAAAGCCCGCGGCTCCGGTTCGACCCCGTGCTTGCGCTTGGGGCTCTGAGTGGGCGCGTTGTTAATACACAAAGACCGCAGCGGCGACGACGGTGGTCCATAGGCCGTTCTTGTCGCCTTCCGCCGTCTGCACATTGGCCCGCGTGCGAATGATCAAATTGCTGCTCTTGTACAATTCGCGTCGCTCATCCCAGGCTTTTTCGATGTCGATGTCGATGCCCAACGTAGTGCCGAGCATCGTGGCGGCCATATCCTCAACATAGTCCGCGCATTTTCTCTGAGTCATGCCGAAACCGTGGTGCTCGGAAATATATCCGTACTGATCCTTGTCGGACGGCAGGGCCAGGCCGATGCCCGCGCACAGGAGTCGATTGGGCTCATCCGTGCGGGCCTCGGCCAGCACGCAGTGGACGATCTGGCCGGGCCGAAGCCGCTTCAGGCCCTGGCTGCGCGTCAGGATCTGGCAACCGGGTGGGAAGATGCTGCTGACGCGGACGAGGTTCAACTGGGCGATGCCGGCCTTGCGCAGCGCTTCCTCAAAGGACTGTAGGTTGCGCTTGTGCTTGCCTACGCCCTTGGTGAAGAACATTCCCGTCGGCATCACTTCCGGCATATTTCCGTTCCTTTCCGGTCCGGGTCTCGATCACGTTGGCTGCGCGAAGGGCAGCATTATAGCGATTTTGGTGTGCTTCTCAAACGTGCGCCGGTCTGTGTAGGTCGAGGTTATCGGGCGAAAATGTGGCCCAGAGCGTCGAGGATCGAGCGCAGCGCCTGGCCGCGATGGCTGATGCGATTCTTGTGCTCCGGAGCCAGTTCCGCCGTTGTTTTACCCAAGTCCGGCACTAGAAAGTGAGGATCGTAGCCGAAGCCGTTTTCACCGCGAGGCTCGTCGATAATGAGGCCCTCGATAGTGCCCTCGGCGCGAGCCAGCACGGTGCCGTGGTCAGCCACGACGATGGCGCAGCGGAAGCGGGCGCGTCGCTCATCGAGCGGGACATTCCCGAGCAGTTCGATGAGTTTGACGTTATTGGCTTGGTCGTCGCCGTGGCGCCCTGCGAATCGTGCGGAATGAACTCCGGGCCGGCCTCCGAGACAGTCCACCTCCAGGCCTGAATCGTCGGCCAGGGCCGGCAGGCCGGTCTGCTTGGCGTAATACAGCGCCTTCTTCTCGGCATTGGCCATGAAGGTGTCGGCATCTTCCACGGCGGCGGGCAGATCCGGGTATTGACGCAGGTCCTCGAAGTGAAGCGGGAAACCCGCGAAGACGGCCTCGATCTCACGCAGCTTGCCGGGGTTTGAAGTAGCAATGAGCAACAAGTGACGCGACATTGGGAGCGTGAATTCATGGCGACCGTCGCGGAATGCGAACCAGAAACGAGGGGCTGCCGTACTTTGTATCGTCCAGCTTCTTGTTGATTACACGACCGTTCTGATAATTGTACTTGAATCGCGGATCGGCGGCCTGCAGGCGGAGGACTTCATCGGATAGCTGAAGGGAGCCATCCTTCCTGGTGATAACAGCCGACTCGTCGAAGGAGCCGATCGTCACCATGGACATGACTTCCTCGTGGTGAAAGTAGGCTTCATGCCCTTCGCCTCGAAGCTCGGCGACAAACTGGCCTGCCAGCTTCCGCGATCCAGTGAAATTGCCTTCGGGGTAAAACACGGCGATCTGCAGGGAGTAGATGCCGGGTGCGTTGGTCAGCGCCCACTGGCGCAGGGCGAGCCCCTCGGGTTGGAGGTAGCGCACGGCTCGGGCATTGCCGAACATGCGGCGGTTCTGATCATCGGCTAGATTGAAGATGAGGAACATGTCATTGCGCAGCCGTTTCGATGTATCCAGCCGGTTCGTTCTTGGGTGGCGTGTGCGGTGGTACTTGCTGTAGTACAACCGACTGGATTCCTTCGTCGTATCGTGGTCGCAGCGGACGTCTCCGGGGCGGATGTCCGGGGTGGCGCGAAGCGAATCAGCGAGGGCCCGGCAATTATCGCGATGGTATGGGCCGGTCAGCTCGGCACACAGAATCGTCCACTCTTCGGGTTGGCGACGAGAAAAGACCTGAAAACTGCCGCTGGATCGGCCGCCTGATTCGCATCCCCCAAGCGGCAGCACAAGAGCAAGCGCCAAAAGCGCTGCGGGCAGACGCATCCTGGAGATCGCTTGCGTGGTCATTTCCGAATCCTCAACGCCGATTTCTGGGCACCGATCAGTTCACGGATGCCCGCCGCGCCGAATTTTAGCATCTTATCCAGTTCATCGCGAGTGAATGTGGCTTCCTCGCCGGTGCCCTGGATTTCGATGAAGCGGCCCCGGCCGGTCATAGCGATGTTGAAATCCACGGCGGCTGCGACATCCTCCTCGTAGTTGAGATCGAGCAATACCTTCTCGTCAACGAGGCCGACACTTACCGCCGCAACATGATCGAAGATTGCGTTCTTTGCGATGAGCTTGTTCTTGATTCCGAACCGAACCGCGTCGTACAGCGCTACGAATCCACCCGTGATGCTTGCCGTTCGCGTCCCTCCATCCGCTTGCAGCACATCGCAGTCGATCATGATGGTGTTCTGCCCGAGGAGCGACATGTCAATAACACTGCGCAGGCACCGGCCGATGAGCCGCTGGATTTCCTGTGTCCGGCCGTCGATGCGTTCGCGGTTGCGGCGCTTGCGGGTCGAAGTAGAACCGGGCAGCATGTCGTACTCGGCGGTGACCCAACCGAGGCCGCTTTTTTCGCGCCATTTGGGAACACCCTCTTCAAAGCAGGCTGTACACAACACACGCGTCTCGCCGGTCTGAATCAAGACGGAGCCGGCTGGATTCCTGGTGTAGTGGCGTGTGATTTTGATGGGCCTGAGTTTGCGTGGAGCGCGGCCGTTATGTCGTGTCATTGCGGATCCTCATGAGTTCCGTGAGCAGTTGTTTAGAGTGCGGGCCGCCGGGCGTCAACCGCAACTGACGAGAATTCTCCCCGGTGACCGCCAATTCAATGGACAGCGAATCCGCCGGCAGCAGGTCCTGAATCTTGTCCGCCCATTCCACAACGACGAGTCCGCCGGCGTCGCACATGTCCTCAAAACCCAGCGCCGCCAACTCGGCGGGGCCTGCCAAGCGGTAAGCGTCAACATGATACATGTGCAGCCGACCCGCGTATTCGTTGACCAGGACGAAGGTCGGGCTGTTGACCACGCGCGGGTCGTCCACTTGCAGCCCAGCGGCGATGCCCTTGGCGAAGTGTGTCTTGCCGGCGCCCAGCGGGCCGGTGAGGGCAATTACGTCGTTAGGCTGCGCCGCGGCGCCGAGACGGCTGCCAATCGCAAGTGTGTCATCCACGCTCGTGCTCGTGATCTCGTGCGTGTCGCTCAATGTTCATAGCCCTCAGCCGGCAACGGACTCAAAGTGCCGTCGGTTGATTGGATTTGAACAGTTTCCGGGACGATTTCGCCGATCTCGTGTTGATCCACATTCAGCGCCGCCAGCTTCGGCACGGCATCCTTCGCGACGGCAAAGAGCAATTCAAAGTCCTCGCCATCGCTGAGCGCGTGCTCCAAGGCCGATCGGCCGTCCTGTCGGGTAGCCTTATGGGCGTCCGGGCTGATGACAACTTGCAGCGAATCCTCGCGGATCGTGGCGCCGCAGCCGGACGCCTGGCAGAGTCGATGCAGGTCCAACGCCAGACCGTCACTGATATCGATCATAGCGTGCAAGTCGGACCCGAGCGTTTCGGCGAGTGATCGAGCCTCCGGGATCCGAGGGGCAAAGGTCAAATGTCGCCCAAGCCGACTGCCGCCGAGTTGCCCGGTGACGAACAGTCGATCGCCGGGGCGTGCGCCGCGTCGAGTGACCGGCGGACAATTCGGCCAAGGCACAGCGAGGAGCGCTACGTCAATGGCGAGCCGTCCTTCCCAACTGGTTGTGTCGCCCCCGATGATCGTGCAATCAAACCTCCCGGCGACTGCCATCATGGCCTCCAACAGCGTCCGGCCTGTCTCATAAACCATTCCGCGCGGAATCGCCAGCGAGACCAGTGCGGCCAGTGGCTGGACCGCCATGGCGGCAGCATCGCTCAGGCAACAGCAGACGGCTTTATGAGCGATATCGACAAGGTTGTGAGTTCCGCACTCAAAGTGTGTGCCGTCCACGAGCATGTCCGAACCGAGCAGGATCGATTGTCCGCTGGGCAGCGTGAGGCAGCCCATGTCGTCGCCTACGGGAATCGGCACACGCGTGTGCGGGCTGTCCGACTGCAACGCGCCGCCTGTGACAACTGAGCGTTCGAGCCAGCGAATGAGTTCCAGTTCGCCCTTGCTCATTGCGTATCATCCCAAAGGTTCATAATCTATCAGCCGAACCATGACAGATCAAAGCGGTTGATTCGGAAATATGGTGTCCCGGCGAAGATTGTAGAGACTCATGAAAGTCATCGTTTGTGGAGCAGGCGACGTAGGGCGCCATTTGGCTGAGGTGCTCAGCGGGCAGGGGCACGGCGTGACCATGGTGGACGTCCGGGCGGAACCGCTGCGCAAGTTCGAGGAGTTGATCGACGTTCGCTCGATCACGGGCTCGTCTGCGGATGCGGCGGTTCTGCGCGACGCGGGCGTGGAGAAGTGCGACCTGCTGGTTGCGGCCACCAATCAGGACGAAATCAACCTGCTGACCGGCACGATCGCCAAGCGCATGGGTGCGCGGCGCGCCATCGTCCGGATTCACCACAAGGCCTATATCGATCGGGCCTCGCTGGACTACGCCAAGTATCTCGATCTCGATCACTTGATTTGCCCGGAGCATCTGACCGCACAAGTCATCGCCCGCACGTTGAGCAATCCGGGAGCCCGGGCGATCGAGCGCTTCGCCGGCGAGAAGATCGAGATGCAGCAATACGTCGTGCCGCCTCAGTCGCCGACGGCCGGTGTGCCGTTGAGCCAGTTGGAGCTGCCCGCGGGTGTACGCCTGGCCACGATCGAGCGCGGCGATGAAGCGTTCGTTCCTCATGCGAATTCCGCGCTCAAAGTGGGGGACATTGTTACGGTCATCGGCGAGACCCGGCATTTCGAGACGGTTCGCAAGGTCCTGCACCAGCCCAAACGGGCGACGAGCAACGTCGTCATTATGGGGGGCACTTCGATGGCCGTGTGGCTGTCTCGCGCTCTGAAGGGACAGGCGTTTTCCGTGCGGCTTTTCGAAACCGATCGGGAGCGGGCTCAAGAGTTGTCCGAGAAGCTGGAGCATGTGACCGTCTTGCAGGCCGATCCGACGGATCCCGTGGTGTTTCGAGAGGAACACCTGGAGAACTGCAACGCGTTCGTGGCGGTCAGCAACAACGACGAGCACAACATTCTGGGCGCCCTGCAGGCTCGGGAGTTGGGCGCACAGTTGACCGTGGCGGTCATCACGCAGCCAAAGTACCTGACCCTGCTGGAGCACGTGGGAATCGACCACCCATTTAGTCCGCGAGTCGTGGCGGCGAAGGAAGTGTTGCGTCTGATCGATGAATCGCCGGTCAAGCGCTTGGCGACGATCGCCGAAGGCGTGGCCGACGTCTACGAACTGACGCACGCGCGTAACGGCAGCGCCGTCGGCAAGCAACTCAAAGACATCAAACTGCCGAAGGGCGCCTTCGTGGCGGCCGTTCAGCGTCAGGATGACGTACGCGTGCCTGGAGCGGACGATACCATTCAGAGTGGCGACGGTCTGATCGTCATCGGGCCGAGGAAGATCGAACGACAGTTGCGTGATCTGTTCATAGGAAAATAGTCCGCAGTGCATTTCCGATTCGTCATTCGTCAACTCGGCCTGCTGCTTCTCGTTCTCAGCCTGGCCATGGTCTTCGCCACGGCCTGGGCGATCTACGACGCTCGATCCGACCATTCGGACATTGCGGGCACGGCCGAGGCCGTTCGCGCGTTTCTCTGGAGCATGGGAATCGGCGTCGCTGGTGGGGCGGCTTTGATTGCGGTGGGCCGCGGCGGCGGTGGGCAGTTGGGACGGCGCGAAGCACTGCTGCTCGTGGCCTTGAGCTGGTTCGTCGGTGCAGGGTTGGCCGCGATGCCGTTTCGCCTGTGGGCGGGGTTTCACACGATCAGCGACGGGCAGGATGCGGCATTCGGGAGCTTCGTCAACTGCTACTTCGAGGCCATGAGCGGCCTGACCACGACCGGCGCCACTGTACTCGCTGATATTCCCACGATCCCGCGAGCTCTGATCTTTTGGCGGGCGTTCACGCACTGGCTGGGCGGCTTGGGGATCGTGGTGTTGTTTGTGGCGGTGCTGCCTTTGCTCGGCGTGGGCGGCAAGCGCCTGTTCAAGGTGGAAGCGACCGGGCCTTCCACGGAGGGTGTCACGCCGCGGATTCAAGAGACCGCGCGCTTGTTGTGGTTCATTTATCTCGGTCTCACGGCGCTCGAGATCGTGTTGCTAAGGGTGGTCGACCACACGCTGACTTGGTTCGAGGTCATCACGCACACCTTCGCGACGCTGGCCACGGGCGGCTTCAGCACGATGAACGCCAGCGCAGGCGGATTCGGGCCGGGCGTGCAATGGGTCCTCATTCTGTTCATGTTGCTGGCCGGCGTGAACTTCGGTATTTACCACCAAATCATCAGCGGCAAGTGGAAGCCGGCGCTGCGCAACACCGAGCTGCGGGCCTATTTGCTGATCCTGCTTGTCGCTGCCGTGTTTGTGGCGTGGAATATCCACGGCACGTGGTACGACGATACCACGGGCGCGTCCACAGAGCATACCGGCTTGGGGGCCGTGCGCGATGCGGTCTTTCAAGTTGTGTCGATACAGACCACGACCGGGTTTTGCACGGCCAACTTCGACCAATGGAACTTCTTCGCCAAAGCCATCTTGATCGTGCTGATGTTCATCGGCGGTTGCGGAGGATCGACGGGCGGCGGCATCAAAGTCATCCGCATCGTCGTGGCAGTGAAGGTCATGCTCGCGGAACTGGAACGCGCATTTCGCCCAAACGTGGTTCGGCCGGTGCGCATTGGCTCCACGATGGTCGATGATCAGCAGCGCCTGGGCATTCTGGCCTACATCCTGGGCATCATCGTCCTCTTCGTGATCGGTACTCTGCTGCTGATGGGAACCGAGAGCTCTTCCGAGATCGACAGCATTACGGCCATGACGGCTGCCGTGGCGACGCTGAACAACATCGGCCCGGGTTTGGCCCGCGTCGGCGCGGTCGAGAACTACGCCTGGTTCTCTGACGCCGGCAAACTGGTCATGTGCGTCCTGATGGCCGTCGGACGACTGGAAATCTTCGCTATCGTCGTCATTTTCATTCCACGCTTCTGGCGAACACACTGAGAAGCGGTCAGCTATCAGCTTTCAGCAGTCAGCGTTCAGCAGTTAGTTGTCAGCTCTTGGTGATCGGCTGTTCGCTTGTCGTTATCTTCGCTACAATACCGCATGATCTCTGGACTCCAATACTCGGGGTGCGGGTAAAACACACACAGACGCGGAACCCGCTGAACGCTGAAAGCTGAACGCTGAAAGCTGAAAGCTCTTGATTATGACTTCCAAAGGCAAGATCGTTGTTGCAATGAGCGGCGGCGTCGATTCGAGCGTCGCGGCCTGCCTGCTGCACGAGCAGGGGCATGAGGTCGTGGGCTTCTTCATGCGCACCGGCGTCGAGCATGATCGCTCGTCGGATCCGAACGACCGGCATCAGGGCTGCTGTAGTGCGTCCGATGCCGCCGATGCCCGCTACGTGGCTGGCAAGCTCGGCATCAACTTCTACGCCCTCAACATGCAGAAAGACTTCGACAGCATCATCGATTACTTCACCAGCGAGTATAAGAACGGCCGGACGCCGAACCCGTGTGTGGTCTGCAACGACAGACTCAAGTTCGGCAAGATCGTCGACTACGCGCAGTCCATCGACGCCGATCGGATCGCCACTGGCCACTATGCTCGGATCGATCGCAGCGCGGGTCGTCCCGTGCTGCGCCGCGGCATCGACCGGCGCAAGGATCAGTCGTATGTGCTGTTTGGCCTCCAACGCGACGTTCTGGATCGCATCGTGTTCCCGCTCGGCGAGATGACCAAGGAGCAAGTCCGCGAGGAGGCTCGCCGCTTCGACCTTCCGGTTTGCGACAAGCCGGACTCGGTCGAGATTTGCTTCGTGCCGGATCGCGACTACGCCCGCGTGGTGCGAGAACGTGATCCGGAGACGATCGCACCGGGCGACGTGGTCGCCCCGGACGGCACAATTCGCTATGCCTTCGTCAACAGCGATTATCCCAGGCGAGCCCAACCCGCCGATGTTGTGGCAGCTTGCAGGAAATTGCAGACGGCCCGTACATAAGAATCTTGTTATTGACATGATCGGGAGATCACAGACATGACGTCTACCAGACAAGTACTCGAAACAGGCCAGGAACGGTCTGTGTATTCTCGGTATGCGACAGCGGCACAGAGCGTAGAAGCGGCATTGTGTTGTCCTGTCGAATATGACACGAACTATCTGGAGGCCATTCCGCAAGAGATCATCGAACGCGATTACGGTTGCGGCGATCCGACTACGTATGTCCGCCGCGGCGACACGGTCGTTGACTTGGGATCAGGCGGCGGCAAAGCCTGCTACATCCTGTCGCAGATCGTCGGGCCCGAAGGCAAAGTCATTGGTGTCGATTGCAACGATCAAATGCTGGCACTGGCGCGGCGACATCGCGAGACCGTTGCCGAACGGCTCGGCTACTCGAACGTTGAATTCCGCTGCGGCCTGATTCAAGACCTACGGCTTGATCCGGAACGTCTGAGCGAGGAGTTGGCTCTTCAACCGGTTCACGATCATCAGAGCTGGCTCGAACTGCGGAACATCGAAGACCGTCTCCGACGAGAACATCCGCTCATCGCCGATGACAGTGTCGACTGTGTTGTCTCAAACTGCGTGTTGAATCTCGTCCGGCTGCAGGATCGCGAGCAGCTCTTTCGCGAAGTCTTTCGTGTCCTTCGACGCGGTGGCCGAGCGGCCATCAGCGACATCGTGTCCGACGAAGACGTGCCTGAACATTTGCAAAACGATCCGAAACTCTGGTCCGGCTGCGTCTCGGGCGCCTATCGAGAAGACCGTTTCCTGAAGGCGTTCGAAGACGCTGGTTTTCACGGCATCGAAATCGTCAAACGGCAAGCGGAGCCGTGGCGAACCGTCGAGGGTATTGAATTTCGCTCGGTCACCGTCCTGGCCCATAAAGGCAAACAAGGGCCGTGCCTGGAACGCAATCAGGCGTTGGTCTATCGCGGCCCCTTTAAGAAGGTCGAAGACGACGACGGGCACGTATTCCCTCGCGGCGAACGAATGGCGGTGTGCGACAAGACGTATCGCCTGCTACAGCGCGAGCCGTACACCGGTTTGTTCGAACCCATCGAGCCGCGCAAATCGATCCCGCTGGACGACGCGGCAACTTTCGATTGCCGCCGCTCCGCCCGCCGACATCCGCGTGAAACCAAAGGGATTGATTACGACGTGACGACCCAAGCCGACGGCCCGTGCTGTGGCCCGGACGGATGTTGTTAGACAGCCCTTACTCGCTCGGGCGGTGAAAGTTTTTACAGTTGGCCTCACCAGAAATCTGGCGACTCCGACTGCCGGGTTTCATGTGAAGACACGTCTCTTGCGAAGCGAATGGGCGACTTTGGGCGACCGAGAGGAAGAAACCAGCCATGACTCAACTCACTCTTCTGCGACAAGGAAGTTCGCTGGCTCAAGCGTCGAATCAGCTTCGGGTTCTCGATGAGCAAGGAGAACACAAACCCTTTGCAGAACGCCTGGCCGAACACGGCCTGCATTCGTTACGAGCGACCGGCATCGAAGTCTTACAAATCAACGTCGGCAAACTCTGCAACATGACGTGCCGGCATTGCCCCGTCGATGCCGGGCCGGACCG
>JACZTW010000076.1 GCA_022573485.1 Planctomycetota bacterium | reverse complement strand
TTTCAGCGCCACGGCGATGTGCGTCGGGTTGGTCACCACGACGTCGGCCTGAGGCACGTCCTGCCGCAGGCGCTGCATGGCGATCTGCATTTGCACCTCGCGCCGGCGCCGCTTCATCACTGGGTCGCCGTCCATGCTGCGCATCTCTTCCTTGACTTCTTCCTTGCTCATTTTCAAGTCCCGTTCGTGCTTGAAGCGCTGATAGAACCAATCGAGAAGCCCGAGGATGATGAGCACGATCGCCACGCGGATCCCCAGCGAGAAGAAAATCTCCGCGCCCAGGCGCACCACCTCCGTGAACACCAGGCCGGAACAAAACATGATCCTGTCGAGCTGCCCGACGACCGAGAAATACACCACCGACCCGACGATGCCCAGCTTGGCCATGTTGATCACGAGCATGACAAACGTGTGCATGGAGACCAGTTTCTTGATGCCGCGAAGGGGGTTGATCTTATCCAGACTCCATTTCAACGGATGCAGGGTGAACAACAAGCCCGTCTGAAGCAGAACCACGACCAGGGCCGTGAACATGAATACCAGCAGGATCGGCAGCAGCATGAAGAACATTTGCTTCATGGCCTCGGCGCCCAGCGGCAGGAGTTGCGAACTACGGACCGACGAATCGCCCCCGCCGCCGAGCATGAACTTCGTCATGGTATACAGCCGACCGAGAACGCTCTCCCCGAACAGAGCCAGGGTCAGCAAACCGACCAGCAACAGAACCGCCGCGGTGAGATCCTGGCTCTTGGGAATCTGCCCCCGCGACCGCGCTTCTTGGCGCCGTCGCGGCGTTGGGACTTCAGATTTTTCCGTATCGTCCGCCAAACCGCATCACTCCGTTGAACTATTGAAGCCCGATCAAGTCGTTGATCAAGTCGAACGCCTCGTCCACGTGGATCCACAGCACGTCGTAGAGATTGTCTATCTGCCAGCCGGATAGCAACATGCCGATGCCCACGAAAATCGCAAACCCCACCGACAGAATGTGGAGCTGCGGCATGGTTCGGGACAGAAACCCGAGCCCCGCCTTGGCGAGCAACAGGGCGATGACCATCGGAGCTGCCAGCCGCAGGGCCAGCGTCAGTGAACTCATCATCAACTCCGATATGAGCGTGACCGTCGACTCCTGCACATTGAAAGTCATGACCGGCACAGCCTGAAAGCTATCCATCAAGGCCTGCACCATGGCCCGATGCCCGTCCATCAGCAGAAACAGGGCGGTCGCCGTCAGGAAGTAGACCTGCCCGATGACCGAAGATCGGGTCTGCGTCGCGGGATCGAAGGCACTGGCCAGCGCCAAGCCCGCTTGCTGACCGACGATCATGCCGGTCATTTGAGCGGCCAGAAGAATCAAGCTCAGACTGATGCCGATGATCAGACCAATCATCAACTCGCCGACCAAACCCGAAAGCACCACCGACAAGCTCAACTCCGCGGGGAGGGTCGGTGCGATGCCCGGAAAGAGCGTCACCGAAATAGCCAACACGATCCCCGCCTTCAGCCGAGCCGGAATGGCAGCGCTGCCGAGCAGAGGCGCCGTAATCATCATGCCCGACACCCGCGTAGCGACCAGCAGGAAGGAAGGCAGCACCAAGCTCAGCTCGATCAGCGACGTCGGATACACCGTGGATGATCACTCCGTCACGAGCCCGTATTTCTCACGTCTTTTTGCCACGAAGACACAAAGGCACGAAGAAGAGAAATGGAGAATGGAAAAAGGAGAAACTGCTTCCACATCAAGAAAACAATCCCAAACTTTGCCATGGCTCCCCCGTTCTTCATTCTCTGTTCTTCATTCTTCATTTCTCTTCTTCGTGTCTTGGTGCCTTAGTGGCCCAAATTCCGGGCTCGGATCACTGCCCAAACATTTGTATTGCATATTCCAGCATCCGCGTGGTGATCCAGGGAATGAAGAACGCAGCCGCGCCCGCCATCGCCAGAATCTTGGGGACGAAGGTCAATGTCTGCTCGTGCAGTTGCGTCACAGCCTGCACCAGCGCAATCGTCAGCCCGACCAGCAAACCGATCACTAGAATCGGTGCTGCGATCGTAAATGCAAGCAAAAAGGCTTCGCGCCCGAGATCCAGCGCCTCGTCTACTTCCACGACTCACACTTCCAAAGTTCGTACTTCGCAGGACGTACTCGATATTTCGTTCCCCATTCCCATCATTCGAAGCTCGCGATCAGCGTGCCCGCCACCAAATGCCAGCCGTCGGCCAGCACGAACAACAACAGCTTGAAAGGCAGCGAAATCAGCACCGGCGGGAGCATCATCATGCCCATCGAAATCAGAATCGACGCGATGACCATGTCGATCACCAAGAAGGGCAGGTAGATCTTGAATCCCATGATGAAGGCCGTCTTCAACTCACTCAAGATGAACGCGGGAATGAGGACGGTGGTGGGCACGTCATCGGGGAGGATTTCTTCTTCAGGCCCGATCGGGGCTCCGCGGTGGTGCTCCAGGAAGAGATAAATGTCCGCCTCATTCTCGGTCTTTTCAATTTGAGCGAGCATAAACTCGCGCATGTACGACAGGCTCGTATCGAAGGCTTCCCGTTGAGACAAACGATTGTCGAGATAAGGGTCGATCGCCTCGGCTTTGATGTGGTTCCAGGTCGGCGCCATCACGAGCATGGTCATGAACAACGACAGGCCCATGAGGATCTGGCCCGGAGGCAGTTGGGGCACGCCCATTGCTTGGCGCATCAGCGCCAGCACGATCATGATCCGAGCGAACGACGTCGTGAGAATCAGGATGGAAGGCACGATGGTCAGCACCGTCATGATCACGAAGATCTGCATCGTGGTGCTGACGCCCGCGCTGTCCTTGGCCGGCGGCAGGAATTTGCTGAAATCGGGAATGTTGGCCGGGTTGTCGATTTGCACGGGAATCGTGCGCTCCTGTGCGAAAGTCGCAACGGGAGCGATCAAGAATCCCAGCATCAAGCTTGCGACTACGAGCCGCATGTGTCGAGCCTCCATGCTCTTTGTAATCCGCGCTTCTCCGAAACGCTACACGCTTAGCGTGCCTTCGAATCCGGCCTTGGATATCTTTGAGCCGGGCCCTTCAGGGTCCGGACCATCCGCAGGTCGCAGCGATCGCAGTCCGTGGCCTGAAGGCCACGGCTCAGCTGTGGCGCCCTGTGAGCCGTGTGCCACTGCTCTTGAGCAGTGTCCGCAAACGGGCGGCAATCGCTTTCCGCACTGCTCAAGAGCAGTGGCACACGGCGAACAGCCCGCAGAATTAGGTGTGACGATTCACTAGGTCCGGGCCGTTTTTTTCAGCGTCTTCACTCGGCCGAGCAAGCTCTTCAGGCTGCGCCGCGTCTGGCGAACCGTCCCGAGATCCGCGCTGGACGCATGCTCTTCCAAGTTGTCGTCCACCTCGAAGAGCATGGACTCGCTGTCCAGAAGCCCGCCGAACGGCTCGCGCGGCATCGCGCTCGCGTCCGTACTCGCCGTCATGACGTCGACGCCCACCGGATCATCAAAAGTCGTCAAGTGCGAGATACGATCCGGCGTGATGCCCACCAGCATCACTCTGTCGCTCACGCGAATCAGGGCCAAACTCTGCTTGGGCGACAGGTGCGACCTGCTCAAGATTCGAATCGCCGATCCTCCGAGCTGGGCTTTAGGCCCGAAGCGCTTGATGCCCCAGGCGACAATCGCGATCAGCAGCAACACGGCCCCGAGCGCAACAAAGCCGTTCCGGTACCACTGCACTCCTGCTGCGGCGCTCTGTTTGATCGCCCGCGGGCGATCAGTATCGGCTCTTCTTTTGAGTGGGCGGGGCTTGGCCTCGGCCGGAGCTTCAACTTGCTGCTCCAGCAAATTCGACGGGGCGGGCGCATTGGCATCCAAGACCGCCCGATCCACCGCCGCGTCCTGAGCCCACAAGCCCGCCGGCAGGAGCAGCGCGAAAACGGCCGCCAAGCAACAGACGACCCGTTCTTTGTGCTGCCACTCGCCGGGAGCGTCAAATGTTATTGGGAGGCCGCGATGGTTCATTCCGCATTCCACATTCTGCATTCCCCAATCCGCAATCCGCAATCCCTTCAGGCGGTCTGGAAATCCTTCCAGATGTCTGAAACGATCTCATTGACACGCACGCAAAAATTGTCGTTGAGCACCAATACCTCGCCGCGAGCGACGAGCCGATCGTTGACGTACACGTCAACGGGATCGCCCGCCAGCTTGTCGAGCTCAACGACGGATCCTTCGCCGAGCCTGAGGACGTCCTCAATGAGCATGCGGCTGCGCCCAAGCTCGATCTTCACTTGCAGGCCGACATCTTTGAGCAATTCGATCGACTTGAACGGATCGTCCGCCTCCGAACCGGCCTCCAAATCCGGCAGGCTCATGGGCTGCGCTCCGGGCGGAGGGGGAGTGGGCGCGGTGGGCACACTGGCCGGCGCTTCCTCGGCAATGGCTGCCGCCATCTCGGCTGCTGCCGCGTCGAACGGACGACCCGCGGAATCCAATTGTTCGCCGGCCGCAACATCCGGAGGGGAGTCCGTCGCCGGCGATTCGTCCGTGCTCGGCGGAGAATCCGCGCTACTCGCCTCGGAGCCGGCCAGTTGATCCATTTCATTGAGGAGGGCGTCGATGTCATCCTGACCGACGGTACCGCCGCCGGCATCGGGTCCGGCCTCTGCCGGTGCAGCCGAGGCCGCTTCATCCGCGGCATTGGCATCTTCAACCATCGGACCACCCTTGCTTGCGGCGCTGCCATCCGATTCCGGCGCAGGGGCATTCGTCTCCGGTTCGGTGGATTCATCTCCGCCGCCGCTCACTTCCGCGAGCGCGGCATCGATATCCTCCTGGCTGAGGGGTTGATCATCCGACATCGGTTAACAGCCCTTCCATGGCTACTGGGGGGCGCCCTCCCTGGCGCTTGTCCGATAATCTATTTAATCGGCTCGTGACTTCTTAAACTCCGGGAAGAGTATGGCTTTGATGTGCGACTCATCGCCCAGAATCTGCCCGAGTTCGTGCTTGAACTGTCGCCGCAATGTCTCTAAACCCGGCTCGTCCAAGTACTTAGGATCCGAGCTGCGGATCACCTTGCTGAGGCGATCGTCGATGGCATTCTGGCGGGATTCGATCATATCTTTGATTCTCGATGAATCCTTGGTATCGATCTCGGCGTAGACGCTCAACTGATAGACGAATACGCGCCCGCCATTGCTGTTAAAGGCCATGAGATCCGTCACGCGAACTTCGGTGGAAGACATCTTCCCGTCGGCATCGGATCCCTCAGCGGTCCCGTCGCCCGCCCGAAGCGTATCCGGACCGCCCCCCATGAACTTAACGGCGACGAAGATGCCGACGCCCTCCAGTAACATCAGCCCGCCCACCACCGCCGCCGTCAGCAGGTTGCGATTCCGATTCGTGAATGGAACGACCTTTTCTTCGCTTTGTTCGTCTTTTCGTTGCTCTTTCTCTGCAGCCATGATCGACTACCTTCCTTCTCTAAGATTCGTTCTCTCTTCAATCGAAAGCTTCTCACCCTCATAGTCCCAGATCAGCGTTTCCATGAGGACGACCTCGACACGTCGATTGCGGGCCAGACGATCTTCCGTGTAAGCCTGCGAGACCAGAGGCTCGTGGTCGGCCGCACTGATGACACGCAACTGCTTCGGCGGCAGGCCCAGCTCGACCAGAACGTCGCGCACCTTTCGTGCTCGAGCAAACGCCAAATCGTCCTTGGTGGCGAATCGACAGCCGGGCGGCAGAGCTTCCAGCGTCGTGTGGCCCACAATCTCGATCAGATTGGTTCGACCGCGAACCTCTTCCACAAATCGCCCAAGCAACGCCTTCCGCCTGGGCAGCATTTGGTCACTAAAGCGTTCAAACTGCAGGTCGCCCGCAAACACGTCCTCTCTCTTACGCACACTTTCAACACGTTCCTCGCGACCGTCAACGCCCTTATCCTGAACACTGCCGATGTGCAGGACTTCGTCCGGCAGCACGATTTCCTTCAGCCTGACGATGATCGATGTATCGGGCGGTTGGTCGATCGGCACAACACCAATACCGCCCTTGTATCCAAAAGCCTGACGCAATGACTCCATCACACGCTGGAATTTGCGATCCTGCTTGAGTTCGCTCATCGAGACCAGGATGATAAAAAACGTCAACAGCAGGCTCATCATGTCGCCATAGGTCACCACCCACGCTGGAGCGCCGTCTTCTGCCTTCTTGGGTCTGCGGGCCATCGTTCGCCATACCTCGCCCTAGGAGCCATCTTCAGCCTAGTCACGCATGCTGGGAGGCACATAGATCTTGAGCTTCTGCTCCACGATGCGCGGATTGTCGCCCGACTGAATGCTCATCACGCCCCTCATGGCGATGTTCATGAGCATGATTTCCTCCTGGCTGCGCAAGGCCAGCTTCTCACCCAGGGGCAGGAAGAGCATATTGGAGGCCATGGAGCCATAGAGGGTCGTCAGCAACGCCACCGCCATGCCGGGTCCGATCGCGTCCGGGTCATCCATGTTGGCCAGCATCAGCACCAGTCCGACCAGCGTACCGATCATCCCGAACGCCGGCGCGAATTTGCCCATGTTGTCCAGCAAGGCTTTGCCGTTGGTGTGACGATCCTCGACGGATTCCACTTCGCTGGCCATGATTTGCTCGATCAACTCCGGATCGGTCCCGTCCACCGCCATTTGAATGCCGCTGACCAGGAATTTGTTCTCATTGTCGCGGGTCATGTTTTCCAGCGACAAGATGCCGTCGCGACGGGCCACTTCCGCATACTTGACCAGTTCCTTGATCAGTCCGCCCGCGTCAGCCGGTCGCGCGAAGAACGCGTGCTTCATGACCTTGGTGATCGCCAGCACTTGCTTCAGCGGAAAGCTCATCAGGACCACGCCAATCGTACCGCCGGCGACGATGGCCAGGCCCGCCGGGTCCATGAACATCTCGACGGTTCCCTTACTCAGCATGGCCCACAGGACCAAACTGAAGCCGAGAATCAAGCCTAGTATTGTCGCGATATCCATAGTGTTACCCGCGCCGGCCCCGTTCGTTTCGCGGAGCGCGGCGAATCAGCGACCTCACGGGCGCCCGCCCAGGCCGCAACGGACCGCCCACCGACACCCGCCGGCGATTGCAAGAAGACCCTCTGGATCGTACCTAAGACATATCGTACCAATCCGTTGGGCGGTTTCACTGTACGGCGAAAGCGCGTATCTGCCGCCCGTACTCCACTGCTTTTCGGACAATTTCCTCCATCGATTCCTTGACCATCATGCGATCGCCGTTGATCAGCGTGATCAATGTATCGGGCGTTGACTCCACTGTTTTGATCAACTCCGCGTTGAGCACCAGCGGCTGATCGTTTAATCGCGTCACAGTGATCATGTTATCGCTACCTGGCGATGAGCAGGAGTTCCTGCAGAAGTTCGTCCGCGGTCGTGATGACCCGGCTGTTGGCTGAGAAACCCGTGGAGGCGTTGATCAGACCGATAAACTCGCGGGCCAGATCCACGTTGCTCAACTCCAGCGACCCGGGCTTGATCCGCCCGGCGTTGCTTTCCTTCGGCGCAGTAATATTTGCGTCGCCGGAATTGGCCGTCACCACGTAGTTGTTGTCCGTCACCAGCTTCAGCCCGTGCGGGTTGACAAACGTCGCCAATGCCACTTGGCCCAGCACTTGCTGGTGGGCGTTGCTGAACGTGCCGACGATCAAGCCTTCCTCATCCACCGCGAAATCCTGCAACGTGCCTTCGGGCAGGCCGTCCTGGTCCAATTGGGTGAACGTCGAAGTGCCCGAGCCGTCGCTCAGCCCGGTTGCAGCCGCGAAATCCACCGTAAATGCCAGCGGGCTGGTGGCTCCGCTGTTGGCGTGGTCGATCGAGAGCTCGTTGCCGGTGACGCCGATGAACTGTCCGTTCGGGTCGAACGAAACCGTGCCCGTGCCCAGCACATTCGACACGTCGCTGTCGTCCACCGATTCCGCATAGAAGCGCCACGTCGTGCCCGCGTCCGTCTTGGATTCCAGGGCCAGCCGCAAGCGCGCCGACACCGGCCCGCCGAGTGAGTCGAACAAATCGAGCTGCATCGTCAATCCTTCACCCGCGGCGGCGGAGGTCTGCGTGAAGGCCAACGGGACCGTGCCTTGAGTCGTGTTCACGATGTTCCCGGCTTCGATTTCGAGGGCATTGGACTCGCCGAAGTTGCCGGCGATCACCATTTGACCCGCGGCGTCAAGCGTCACACCGGCGTTCTCGCCCAGCGCGGGATCCGTGTGGATCGCCAGGGCGCCTTCCAGGAACGTCATGAAATCCTGAACCGTCGTGCCGTCGGTCCCGATGGTGAACTGTTCGTCTCCCGGCAGCGCGAATCCGCCTTTGGTCGCTCCGCTCAGCGTCACGAGGTCCCCGTCGGCGAACAGCGCGTTGCCTTGAGCGTCGATGAGAGTGGTCAGCGCGGTCGCCGCAGTCGCTACTCCGGTGCCCGTGATCAGCGCATCGGAAGTCACGACGGTGCCCGCGGTCGCCACCGAGGCCGCCGCGTTCAAGTTGCCGCCGACCGACACTTCACTGGTGGCCCGCGCCAACTTCAGGGCGCCGAGCGGAATCGTAACACTGCCGACGGCTCCCGATGAATCGACCTCGCCGGTCGCGTCCGCGATAAAGGCTTGAACCAGTAAACCATCTCGCGAGACGAGTTGGCTGTTGGCGTCCAGCGTAAACGCCCCGTCGCGCGTATAGAGCTGAGCGCCATCCGCGTCTTCCAGTACGAAAAAGCCCTGTCCCTGGATGGCCAGGTCGCTGTTCGAGCCGGTCGGTGCGATCGACCCCTGCACGAAACTCCGCTGAATCGCGCCGACGGCCGACCCCAGGCCGACTTGCACTGGATTGGTCCCGCCCAGCACGTCGCCCGGAGCGGTCGCGCTGCGAAGCGTCAGCGCAAACTGCGATTCGAGGTCCACTCGATTCGATTTGAAGGCCGTCGTGTTCACGTTGGCGATGTTGTCACCGATCGTTTCCAGCATCACTTGGCTGGTCTGCAAACCGGTAACAGCCGTATTCATTGCCGATGTCAATCCCATGAAGATTCTCCCTATGTTGCAAACGTCCGGTTTCTTCGCACGCCGCGCGGCTTTCCAGCGCGGTCGCCCGCGATCCCGGCTCCCACCGTCCCTGCCCTAAACTCGCCATTGACTACCGAGCACGGACACTGAGTACCGAGTACCGAGTACCGAATACTTCCCCCCTCACGCCGCGCTACGCCGCTCCTTAACGCTGGCCAACGGCACCATCCGCCCGGTATCGAGTTCGAGCATCAGCGTCCCCGAATCGGACCGCAGGCCCGTCACGATCCCTTCAACCTCCAGCAGTTCGCCGTCTTCGATAATCTCAGCGGTCACCATTTGTCCGACCAATCCGTTGGCCAAATGTTCGAGCGACGTCACGGTCAGTAGGTTGCTCAGCGGCATCTCCGCGCCGCCATCGAGCATCAGGATGGCCGCGCCCTGGGCGTCAAAACGCACGCCGGCCACCACGCCGGTGGCAAAGCCCGCAGCCTCGTTGCCCTCGACGAACTGACCCAGCAACGTCGTCGCCGAGCCGAAACGCTGCTGATCAATCAGCGACCGCAGACTCGTGGTCATTTCGTTGTTCATCTCGATGTCGCGAATGAGCGAAATCTGCTCGAGCAGTTTCTGGTTATCCGTCGGGTTCAAGGGATCCTGATTCAGCAGGTCCGTGATGATCAATTTGAAAAATTCTGCCGAACCGAGAGCGCTGAAATCGCCGCTTTGAGCCTGAACGGGCGCACTGCCGGGCAGCGACTGCGCCAAAGATGCAACTTCCATGATTGTTCTCCATTCTGTGTGATTCGCGGGCTCCGCCCTTGTGAACAGAAACGCTCAGCGTCTCTATGCCTTGATATCCAATCGACGTTCCGCGCCGCCAGCGGGCGCACCTACTTCTTCCGCCAGCACTTCTTCGCTTTCAATTCGTTCACTCTCCTCATTCCCTTCCGCAGCGGGCCGGGCATCGGGGTCCGAGGACGAGTCCTCGAGGCCGCCGTGGGCATCGAGGTGTTTCCCGAAATCGTCAGACTCGCTCGCCGACTCGCTCAACACCACTTCGTAGCGCTCCACCGAGATGCCCTGCTCCGCGAGTGCGTTTGAAAGCGCAGCCGAATTGTTTTTGAGCAGCGCGCCGACTTCCGGACGCTCCGCCTCGAACCGGATCCGCAGGATGTTGTTCTCCATCCGCATCTCGATGGTCAGTTTGCCCAATTCCGGAGGACTAAGCTGCAACCGCACGCGTGAGTGCCGCTCGCCCCGGTTGTCCAGAACCACGCGCTGCACGTCGTTGAGCGTCTGCTGTCGAATCTCCCTACCCAGGGGTTCCGCGCCCTTCGCTTTCGACGCCGAGTCCGTCCGCGGCTGGATCTCGATCGGTTTCTTCATGTCGCGCGCATCCAGATCGCTTTCCTGCCGCGATTGGCTCTGCGCGCCAGGCTCGCGAAACCGCTGCACAATGGACTGCCGGGCCTGTAACTGCACAGGTCGGCCTGTGCGTTCGCTGCTGGGCGTATTTCGGTTGCTCACCGGCGCGTTCGCGCGCCGCACGGATGAGCGTGCGGTGGTTTCTGCCAAAGCCGCTGCCAAAGCGCGTGTGTCGGCACCGCCGGAGGCTTTCGCGTGTGCGCCGAGAGCCTCCGGAATCTTCTGGTTGGACTGCTTTCTTTCCGAGTCGACAGGCTCGACGCTTCCCCGAGGCGCTCTGCCGCCCGCATCCGCGCTGCGCCCAGACAGCCCGCGCGAATTCGCAAAGTTTTCATCGGAGGACGAACCCGCAGCAACTTCGCCTCGCGGCCCATTGCCCACCGTGCTCAAAGGACGGTAGAGGTGACCCAGCTCACCCTTGCCCAGTTCGCCGCGCTGAATGGCCACGGCACTCGCTCGTGACGGATCCTGCCGGGAGAACGTTCGGCGCTCACTGGAACGCTGCTGCTCATCAGGAACGCGAAGATCGTCTTCCGTGATCCGCTGATTCGCCGCCGCGTGCCGGTTGGCCTCCGCGACTTGTCGCGCGAAATCAGCAGTGTACGCATCCGAATTGCGCAGGCCGGCGACCCGCCTCAGCAGATTCTCAAAATCTTGGCCGACGGCGTCGGTGTCTTCGCGCTCGATAGCGCGGGCCGGCTGATTGGGTGCGCTCGCCACGGGGGCGCGCGAAGTGCCGGCTCGGGCGCTCCGCTGCACCGTGTCGGGCTTCACCAGGTTGGCGGCTATTCCATTTGAAGACATCATGGATTCATGTTCCAATCAAGTCTGATTCTCAGGAGCGTCCACCGGTTGTGTGAGCATTGCACTTAGGACTTTATCCCGCCACCGCGTCTGTTCCGGCGTCTTGCAAGCCTCCAAAATGCCCTTGCGTTTGCGTTTGGGCAGGGTCAGCAGAATCTTCACTGCATCGGCTTGTGGTAAGTTCATCAGAAAGTCGCGGGCCTTCTTGGGGTCCAGGCCGCCGATCGTTTTGATGGTCGCCTGGCGCGCGGCGTTCTCCTCATTTTCGCGCCGCTTGTTCACTTGCTCATTCTGCCGGGTGACGCTTCGGTCGTGCGCTTCTTGATCCCTCTGCAGCTTCAACATACGCCGATTGACGAGCAAGTCGAGGTTCCGAAGGTCGGCCAGCGCTCGTTCGCGTTGCAGTCGCTCCATTTCGTCTCGCTTCATGGCCTGTTCAATCAAGTCTTCCGACGATTCAGCCTGACCGTCCGCCTCGGGCGTCGCGTCTGCCCCATCCGCCACGGCTTCGGGCGTTTCCGACTGGTCGCCACGAATGATCGCCGAAATTTGCTCGATCTTGGCCCGATCGATCCTGCCCGTCTGATACGCATAGCCGACAACACCAAGCAGAATGAGCAAATGAATCAAGGCAAACAGCGCCAGCGCTGAGTAGGCTGTGCCGAGTCCGGCGGACAATCTTTTCGTGATCCCCTTCAGCATGTTTCGTTACTCTGCGTTCTCGCTCTGCCGGCGGACGAACTGGTTGACGGCCATTTCGTCGGCTTCGATTGTTTCGAGCCGTTCTTGTTCGTCGTTGTGCGCTTGCAGTCGCTTGTCGCGCAAGGTCTCAATGACTTTGTATTCTTTGGAGGCTTCTGCAAGAACGGTTCGATCCGCGGTCAATTCTTTCTCCAGATTGTGCATCCGAAACTCCGTCTCCAGAACCCCGCGCTGCAAATGCGAGATCCAGAATCGCTGCTTGGACATATCAGAAGTGTCCAAGTGTGCGTGTACCGCATTCTCACGCGCTTTGCGGATCTCGGAGGCAATTTGCTCGTTGAGCGTCATCAAGTGATCCTGCAGCTTGCTCATTTCCGTCACGCGCTGGGCGACGGCGCGCTTGTTTTCGTCCTCCTTTTGCTTACGCAACTTCATGACGGCCTCCAATCGAAAGTTAAAACGCTTGGCCACGTCGATTCACGCACTCCATCAGCCGGCCGCCGCGCCGCGTGCCGAATGGGCCATCAATTTGTGTTCGGTTTCCGCGATGCTCCGCGACAATTGCTGCAGCGCTTGGCGGGTCTGCTCAAAGCTGAACTGCTCGTCCATGGCCTGCTGCATAAACTGGTCGATTTGCGGTTTGCTCTGGATGGCCAGGTCAAACTGCGGGTTGCTGCCCGCGGCGTAGGCGCCGATGTTGACCAGATCCTCAATCTCGAACCAGGTGCCCAATACGCGCCGAACACGCTGGGCGGCCTCACGATGCGCATCGTCAACGACGTCTACCATCAGCCGGCTGATGCTGTTGAGCGTGTCAACGGCTGGGTAGTGCCCTTTGCCCGCCAGAGACCGCGACAACCACACGTGCCCGTCGAGAATGCCGCGCACCGCATCCGAAATCGGCTCGTTGATGTCGTCGCCCTCAACGAGGACGGAGTAGAACCCCGTAATACTGC
>JACZTW010000321.1 GCA_022573485.1 Planctomycetota bacterium | reverse complement strand
CGCGCCGCCGGAAGAAAATGCTCGGCGAACGCCGCTCGGTATTCGGCGTCGCCGGCGCCCGGCTGCATGGGCAGGTTCAATGTCGTGCCTTCGCCCGCGCCGATGCCACGTTCGTGGGCGTAACCCGTGCCCGGGTAGAGCGAATCGGGGTGGCAGTGGAGGCTACAAAAGAAGACGCGCGGATCGTCGTCGAACGAATGCTGCGTGCCGTTGCCGTGGTGAACATCCCAATCGAGAATCAAGACCCGTTCGAGGCCGTGCGACTTCAGCAAATGGCGCGCCGCGATGGCGATGTTGTTGAACAGGCAAAAGCCCATCGAAAACTCACGCTCCGCATGATGCCCCGGCGGCCGAATCACGCAGAAGGCGTTCTCGATCTCGCCCGTCGCAACTGCATCCACCGCCCGAATCACCGACCCGCAGGCCAGGCGGGCGATCTCGAACGATTCCGGGCAAATCGCGCTGTCCGCGCAATCGATTTGACTCTTGCCCGAAGCGCAATGCTCCCGCAAGCGATCGATGTAGGCCTGCGAGTGATTCGCCAACACCACAGCCAAATCAACAGGCTCCGGCTCGATCAAAGTACACCGCTCGATCAGCCGCGCCGAAGCCAGCGCCTGCTGAATCGCCGAAATCCGCTCGGGCCGCTCGGCATGCGCGGACCCGGCGAGGTGCCGCGTGAAGCATTCATCCAATATCAAGCCGGTTGTGGATTCCATGGCGTTCTACGAATGGGTCGTTCGGCAGGACTCCGAGAGACTTGTGCTTGCATTCGTATGGGACAAACTCGCAACCCCTCAACCCCACGCACTCACTTGTCCGTGCGCGCAACCAAAATCAAGTTTCGCGTTCGCCACGAACCTGCGCCGCCGGCATAGGTCCGGCTGCCACGAGCTTTTTGCGCCTGGAGTCGATGGTCAGGTTTAATCCCTCGAGCGTTCGGGCCCCGAGGAGTTGCAGGTCACCTTTCTGAGCGAACACGACTTCGTCGATCGTGAAATACTTGCCGATACGGATGATTGCGAAGCCCACGTTTCGCGTCACCGTTTGGCCGTTGGCCATCACGAAGTGCATGTCCTTCTTTTCGGCGCGCACGCCGATTCGTTCCAGCGTACGTTCCGAAATCCACGTGATTTCGCTCCCTGTATCAACCAGCATCTTGGCCACACGCGTGCGCTTGCCGCGGTGGACATGGTTCTCAATCAAACAACCGACGCTGAATGTTCCCATGACCGTAGACCTCTTCTCTCATCATGCCCGACATGGCGCGCACTTTCAAGTGAGCAATACGCGTTCCGCTGGCCGAATCGAGCAGCACTGCGGTGAGTCCTGCTTAATGGCTTCGTCAGCCGTGGCCGGGGCCCGCGAGGCCACGCTGCGTGATCGCGCCGGTTCTTGCACACTGTCGAGGCTGGCCGGCTACCTGCGAGCCGTATCGCCCTTCTGCTGTGGTGTTCAATGGTGTATGCTGTCGTTGCGCTGATCAATGCAGTCGCGGGAATGTACCATGGACTTTTCAGGTTTTGATACGCGCAACTACAAGACACTGCCCGTTGCCGACGGCTACGCCGCGTGGTCGCACACGTACGATGAGACCGTTCGCGATCTGCTGGATCTCCCCCTGCTGGAGCAAATCCACTGTGTGGATTGGTCGAGCTGTGAGCGGGCGGCTGATCTGGCGTGCGGCACGGGTCGGACGGGTGCGTGGCTTGTGCAGCAGGGCGTGAAACGGATCGACGGTATCGACCTCACACCGGAAATGATCGAACTGGCGCGACGAAAGGAAGTGTATGACGGCTTGCACGTCTGTGATGTCGCGGACACGCCGTTGGAGTCGGCGGCGTATGATCTGTGCATCATGGTGTTGGCAGACGAGCATCTGAAAGATTTGACGCCGCTGTATCGCGAGACAGCCCGGCTAACTCGGCCGGGCGGGCTGTTCGTGATTGTCGGCTATCATCCGCATTTCATGCTCATGGGCATCCCGCCGCACTTCCACCCCGAATCGGGCGAGCCGCTGGCCATCACCAGCTACCTGCACTTCACCAGCGACCACGTCCAAGCCGCCCACGCCGCCGGATGGTCGCTGCTCGAAATGCACGAGCACTTGATCGATGAAACGTGCATCGCCGCCAAACCCAAATGGGAAAAATACTTGAATCACCCCATCAGCTTTGCGATGGTGTGGCGCAAAGCCTAAGGTGGGTCTGGACCCACCTGCTGATTTCAGTAATAGAAGGTGGGTCGCGACGCACCCTACTCCGGATTCACAGACTATGAGCGACACAAAGAAATCATTGAACTTCATCGAAGAAATCATCGAAGAAGATAACCGCACGGGCAAATGGGACGGGCGGGTGCATACGCGGTTTCCGCCGGAGCCGAACGGCTATCTGCACATCGGGCACGCCAAGAGCATCTGCCTGAACTTCGGCTTGGCAGAGAAGTACGGCGGGCGCTGCAACCTGCGCTTCGACGATACCAACCCCATTAAAGAAGAGCAGGAATACATCGACTCGATCATCGAGGATGTCCGCTGGCTGGGTTTCGACTATGGCGGCGAGCCGCTGTTTGCCTCGAACTACTTCCAGAAAATGTACAACTGGGCAGTGCAGCTCATCAAGGACGGCAAGGCCTACGTCGATGACCTCAGCGCCGACGCCATCCGCGAGTACCGCGGCACGCTGACCACGCCCGGCCGTGATAGTCCGTTTCGTGAGCGCGGCGTGGAAGAAAACATTGATCTGTTCGAACGCATGCGCAAGGGTGAATTCGCCGACGGCGACAAAGTGCTGCGGGCCAAGATCGACATGGCCAGCCCGAACATCAATCTGCGCGATCCAGTAATGTACCGCATCCTGCACGCCGCCCACCCGCGCACCGGCAACGACTGGTGCATCTATCCAATGTACGACTGGGCCCACGGGCTGGAAGATTCGATCGAGGGCATCACGCACTCGATTTGCACGCTGGAGTTCGAGATCCATCGCCCGCTGTACGACTGGTTCCTCGATGCGCTCGACGTGTATCACCCGCAACAAATCGAATTCGCCCGGCTGAACCTCAACTACACGATCATGAGCAAGCGTAAGCTGCTGCAACTCGTGAGCGAAGGCCACGTCAGCGGCTGGGACGACCCGCGTATGCCGACGCTGTCAGGCCTGCGGCGGCGGGGCTATACGCCGGAGTCCATTCGCGAGTTCTGCCGGCGGGTCGGCGTAGCCAAGATGAAGGGCGTTTCCGAGATGGCACTGCTTGCGCACTGCTTACGCGA
>JACZTW010000320.1 GCA_022573485.1 Planctomycetota bacterium | reverse complement strand
CGGATCGCTTTCCAGACGATGGCATCGGTGCCGCTGCTGTCGGCCCGCAGCGACGAGATCGGCTTGAACAGCGGCGGATGGTAGGCCAGCATAAGATCGTGCTTGTGCTCAATCGCTTCTTCGAGTACCGCGGCGGTCAAATCGATGGCCAGCGAAATCGACGTACACTCCGCCTGCGGGTCGCCGGCCAGCAGCCCGACGTTGTCCCAGGATTGCGCCAAGTGCAGCGGCGCGATGCCTTCCAGTACGCGGCAGATTTCATCGAGCTTCATACGGTCGTTCCTGTTTCTGTCACATACAAAGACAAAGCGAGAGACCTACGGTTTTCGACCCATTTGATCTCGCACGCACAATGCAAAAGGCTGCATCTGCTAAACGACCAAGTCACTTCGGGAGATGCTGCCCGTGGCTTGCCGTTTAGCAGACTCCCCGCAGTAAATTGACTCAGGACTACGGGCAGATCCACAACCTGGAATTCTACATCATCCAAATTTCTTCGAGTCTCACCGAGAACTCTCATTATTCTCAAACGCGATCCGCAAAACCGCAACCCCAGCGGCCGATATTCGTACACGAGGTGGGCGGTGCGAGCAATCCCATTGGCACGTATACTATCCGAGAGCGGATCGGGCGCTTGAAAGGAAAAAACCATGAGCAAGCGAAACGTATTGAGGTTTGCGGCGGGGGTCTGTTTTTCGTGCTGCGGAGCGGTGCCGGCAAACGATACCAGCGACGCCGGCAATACCGGCGATGCCGCCGAGCAGCTTCACCAGCTTTTCGAGGACCGCTTCGAGTGGCGTTTGCGGGAGTCTCCCGAATTCGCCATGTCGCTCGGCGATTACTCTTCTGCCGACCAAATCAGCGACACCAGCCTCAGCGCCATCGAACGCCGGCACAAGGACACCATCGGGTTCCTCATCCGCCTGCACGGCATCAGCAAGGCCGACCTCAACGAAGACGATCGCCTGAACTACGAGCTGTTCGAGTTACGGCTGACCAACAGCGTCACGGGGCATGGGTTCCGGACGTGGCTGGCGCCGGTGGGCGGGCGCTCCGGGCCTCAGCAGTCCATTCCGCAAATGCACGAGCGCGTCCGCTTCAAGACCGATGATGACTACGCGAATTACTGCACGCGGTTGGAGCAAGTGCCCGGCTCGGTCCGCAACATTGTCAAGCTGATGAAGCTCGGCCTGAAGGAAGGCCGGACGCCGCCGCGCGTCACACTCAAAGGCGTGCCGGGGCAGTTCGAGCGACTGCTGGACGGGGGCCTGCGGTCGCTGGCAGAGCCGTTTGAGAACATGCCCGAAGCGATCAGCGCGGACCAACAAAAAGAACTGCGCGCGCGCTTTGAACTCAAATCATACCCGGCGGTTTATGCAGCGCTGAAGAAGTTCGGCGAGTTTGTCACCGAGGAGTACATTCCCAAATGCCGTGAGCACATCGCCGCCATTTCCTGGCCCGACGGCGAGGAATACTATGCTCATCAATTGAAAGTCTTCACCACGACGGATCTTACCGCTCAACAGATACACGCCATCGGCCTGAGCGAAGTGGCCCGCATCAAAGCCGAAATGATGGATGTGATCAAATCGAGCGATTTCATGGCCAGCGAATTTCTGTTGCGAGCAACTGGCGCCAAAGTGCTGCGCTTGATTGGACCTGGCGAAGCTGCGGCGGGAAGTGAAATCAGGACATCTCCTGATTTTCTCACTCCGCCGGAGCTGTTCAAGGCCTTCGTCGAGTACTTACGTACTGATCCTCGTTTCTACTACACCGAAGAGGAAGATCTGCTGCGGGGCTACCGCGACATTTGCAAGCGCGTTGACGCGGAGTTGCCAAAGCTGTTCAAGACGCTGCCGCGCCAGCCGTACGGGGTGCGGAAGATTCCGGATTTCATGGCCCCGAGCCAGACGACAGCCTACTACAGCCGCGGCGACATCCGCAACGCTCAGCCGGGCTACTTTTACGCCAATACATACGCCCTCGATCAGCGGCCGAAGTATGAAATGATCGCGCTGGCGCTGCACGAAGCTGTGCCGGGGCACCATTTCCAGATCGCCATCGCACAGGAACTCGAAAACGTGCCTGAGTTTCGAAAACACTCATGGTTTACAGCCTACGGCGAAGGCTGGGCGCTGTATGCCGAGCGGCTGGGGTTGGAAATGAACTTTTTCGAGGATCCTTACGACAACTTCGGCCGCCTGCTCTACGAAATGTGGCGGGCGTGCCGGCTGGTGGTCGATCCGGGAATGCACGCGCTGGGCTGGTCGCGCGAGAAGGCTGTGCAGTTCATGCTCGACAACACCGCCCTCAGCGAATTGAACGTCAATACGGAAATCGACCGCTACATTGCCTGGCCCGGGCAGGCGACGGCCTACAAGATCGGCGAACTGAAGATTCGCGAGTTGCGCGGCATCGCGGAAGATCGACTCGGCGAGCGTTTCGACGTGCGCGCGTTTCACGATGTCGTGCTCGGTGCCGGCTCACTGCCGCTGAGCGTGCTCGAAAGCCGCATTCATCGCTGGATCGAATCGACCCTCCGCCCGCCGGAAGTTCATGTGTCGATCGAATCCATGGCGGACCCGCAGACGGCCTGGCTGAGGATTATGGCGCAGTCCACCTCCGGCAAAGACTCCTCGGCGCGTGCCCGCTACCAGCGCGGCAATGAGTTTTCGATCGATACCTCGAACGTCAGCGCGTTCGTGCTCGACTTGCGTAATCTGGATGTGCGGCCAAAGAAGCGCTTTATCCTGCACATCGACGGGCAGGATATGCTGCTGTTTCCCAAGAAACTCAACTCGATCGAGTTCGTCCGTACACCCGAGGGCACGTGGAAGTACAGGAAGAAGTAGTCAGTAGTCGGTACCCAGTAGACGTTTAGCGGCGACCCGCAGGGGAGCGCGGCCGGCGTTCCGCCGGTCGTTCGTCATGCCCACTTGCGACAACTGGCCTGCGCGACGCAGGCCGCTACGGAATCTAGATGCGTCTGCTAAACGGCAAGCCATCGGCAGCGTCTCTCGAAGTGGCTTGGCCGTTTAGCAGATTCGTCGCGACGCATTGCTCGGGGATGCATTAATAGTTCGTCAGAAAATCGCAGTGCCCACAGCGATCCCCGAAATGACGATTGCGGTCATCAACTTAATGAGCAGTCCGACGAGTCGGCCGATGGCAGCGCCGAGACCGACCTTAGCGCTCTTGCCGGTGTCGCCGTGAAAATAGCGCTCGACCACAAACGCGCCGCCGAAGCAACCCAGCAGCCCGCCGAAAATCGAGCCCAGGATCGGAACGGGG
>JACZTW010000075.1 GCA_022573485.1 Planctomycetota bacterium | reverse complement strand
CGAAATCGACGCAAAACACAGAGATTGAGCGGATGGGCCTCCAAATTCCGCCGGGAACCCTGTATAATGCGCGATTCTTGATTCTTGGACGAGAATAATCACGTGGACTTAAGGAATATCCAGGGGATGGTCCTTGACGTGGACGGCGTGCTCACCGACGGGCGGCTCTATTTTGCCGAGGCTGGTGAGATCATGAAAGCCTTCCACGTTCATGACGGGACGGCTATCAAGAACTGGCAGCGACGTGGACGGAAGATCGCGTTTCTGTCCGGCCGGAGTTCTCCCATCGTCGCTGCCCGGGCTCGCGATCTGGGCGTGGAGGATGTCGTCCAGGGCCGGGAAGACAAGCTGGAGCCGTTTCTCGAATTGGTCAGGGCTTGGGCGCTCACGCCAGAGCAAGTGTGCTATGTGGGCGACGATACGGCTGATCTGCCGCCGATGCGTGCGAGCGGGTTTGCCGTGGCGGTCGCAAACGCGGCGTCCGATGTAAAAGCGATCGCGAACCATGTAACGCAGGCCCGCGGTGGGGCCGGTGCGGTCCGAGAGATCGTGGACTACTTACTGAACCACAGCGAGACGAAATGAATCGACACTCGGCACATAGTCGCTTTGTGCAGCGGCGCGGTCAGACACTGATGCGTTCGGTGCGCCTGGCAATCATTTCGCTGGCCGTGGTCGGCTTGGCCTTCGGCGTCTACCAGATTGGCCTCGACCCGGTCGTCGAAGAGGATATTGAGCCCGCCGATGTGCCGCCGGTCTTCCAGGACTTGTTGGCCGGTGATCCGGAGTCCGTAGACCCGACCGGGAGTGTGAAGTTCGGCGATGTACCGGTCAAGGTCGTCAGAAAGCCAGGCATCACGATCCGCGAGGAGGGCACAGGCCGCAAGAAGCTCCACATGAGGTTCGACAATCCCCGGCAAGTCGACGACACCGGGATGCTGTTTCACATCGATAATCCGATCGTCACATACTATCGCAAGACGGGTGAGAAGGTGGTGATCCGCGCGGATGAAGCCCTGATCGCCTCAAGAGAGCCGAATAAGATTGACCCACAGCGCGGCGAATTCATTGGGCATGTGCGGATCGACCTTGATCGCCGGACGACCGAGTGGCTGAACGACAATCCGGATTTGGCCGACCGTCCGCCGCCGCACGATCAACTGGCCCGCATGTGGGTGAGCAAGATGGACTTCGATCTCGATCTGGGCTTCTTGAACGCCCCCGGACCCGTACGGATCGAGGCGAACGAAATGCTGCTCGAAGGTGAAGACTTGACGGTGTCTTGGAACGCTGAAACCGGACGGATTGAGCAACTCGAACTCGCTACCGGCAAGCAACTGATCTTCAAGGGCGACTTCGGCCTGGGCCAGAGCCTGACCGAGCGCAACAAGCAAGAGAAGACCGGGCAGCCGAACACCGCAGCAGCGCGGCAGGGATCTTCCTCCGGCGTCGGGCACGCCTCTCCGCCGGTGCCCGAGGTCGAAAGGTCGATCCCGAACGCCCAGATGCCGAGAACGGAAGACGACGTGCTCATCATTGATATTCAGCCGGACGATCCGACGACGATGCAGAAGGCCGTCGGCTATGTGATCGAGTTTGGCAGCGATGTACTCGCCGAGCAGCAGGGTGACTCGCCGGGCATGCTGCGTGCAGATCAGCTCAGCGTACTCTTCGATTTCCTCGCGGGCGGATTGACGGCCGGGAACGACCTTGATGCTCGCGACGAGGCCCAATCCGGGCAGGGAAGAGATCCGGTGCCGGCTGCGGATTCGGAAGATCGGACGGTCGTCACATGGTCCGGACCGTTGAAAATCAGGGCCATCGGCGAAGTGGACGATGCGACGGCTCCATTGAGGCGGCATGTGACTGCCAGAGGCGCTCCGGTCGTTCTCGAAAACGCCGACTTCCGGTCGACAAGCGCGGAATTCGAGTATCATCAAGAAACCGGATACACGCGATTTGTGGGCGATGCGAAATTCCCGGCTGAGTTGAACCAGGGTGCGGAGACGAGTTTTGCCGCGCGGGGCAGCATCGTCTGGGACATGAGACAGCTCACGGCCAACCTGCGTGAGGACGTCCAAGTTCTGATCAGTGGAGCCGCATTACAAGGCGAGAGCATCGACGCGATCTTCCGGCCTCCGCCGAAAGATGCAGATCTCGATCCGGAAGAACTGTTACAAAAACTTGTATGCCGAGGTGCAGTGCAACTGACGACGAGCGCCGAGAGTGTCTCCTGCAATGAAATGACCGTGGATTTTGAGGTTGACGCTACCGGACGGAACGTACCTCGCCACGCTCACGCGGTGGGCGATGTAGAAGTCACCCAAGGCCAGCGGGTGCTGACGGCCGGCGACGTGATGGATGTGATCTTCGGATCGCTGCCCACTGACGAGGGGGGCAACGTCCTTCAAGAGATGCCGAATCTTCGCGAACTGGAGGCTACGGGTGGTGTACGGATACTCGATCCGTCCCGGGGCTGGGATATCGTGGGGAGCACGCTGAAATGTGTGTTTGACGCTCAGGGCGCGATCACGTACGGCTACATAGAGGGCCTCCCCGGAGAGCGCGCCAGGGTGAAGATGGGCGAGTACTACATCGAAGGCGAGACCGTGACCTTCGACGGCGTGCGGGAGTGGGCCCACGTGCCGGGGCCGGGGATCGCTCGGTTCGTGATCCAGGAGGATCTGGATGGCCGCCGTACGGACAAGCCCGTGCCCGTAGAAGTGCGCTGGGACCGCGAAATGACCCTCCGTGGTAAGGACAATATTCTCGAATTTGATGGCAACGTCGTCGCCACCAGCCGAAACGTCACACTCACTGGCAGGATCATGCGGGTTTCGCTGGCGGACATTCAGCCGGAGCCGTCCGTTCAACTGGCTTCTGCGGACCCGATGGGTCTATGGTTCCTGAAGCCTTTCGAGGCGGATCTCGAACAGGTTGGCACCGCGCTCGGCACCAGGCCCAAGCGCCGGAGGCCGGCGCGGCAAGGCCTTCGCAAACGGGCGACCTACATTCTCGCCGACGGCGACGCCAGATTGGTCTCGCGCACCCAATCGACCACCGACGGCCGATTGGAGAGTCTCGTCCTTCTCCGAAGTCCTCAGATTGCCTTTGATCTGGAAGCCCGTGTAATGAACATCGAACAGGCCGGCGTTTTGGTGATCGAGGATTATCCGGCAGTGGAAGATATCGCGGCCCTGCGACAGCAGCGCAATCCCGGTCTGTTCTCGGAGACACAATCCGAAGGCCCCAGCCAAACATTGATCAAGTGGGACGCGGGCATGCGTTACTATTTTCGACAGCGAGTGGCCCAATTCGAGGGCAGCGATGAGCCTGTGTACCTGGGGCATGTATCCGGTTCGCACATCAAGATGAACCCCGCCCGGCAAGAAGAAATCCAAGTCACCGAAGAACAACTGGAACAACTGAGATCCTCTGGGCTTGGTAGAGTAACCGAGCTGAGTTGCGACGAATTGCTCGTCCAATTCCGCCGATCGCTGAGTCGTAGTGGTCGCGGCGCGGGCGAGATGAGCATCGGCGAACTACGGCAGTTCCAGGCCAACGGCAACGTGGTTCTGAAGGATCTTGAATGGCACGTCACAGGCCAGCGGCTGGATTATGTCGATGACAGCCAGTTGATCTCGGTTTACGGCTTCGGGGGACAGGATGCATATGTGAACTACCTCAACCGCAAGACGAATCGTTATCGCATCGTCGAATGCCCCGAATTGCACATCGAGATGAAAACGGGGCGTGTGGATGCACCTGCCGGCTGCGACATTCGAGAGGGAGGCCGGTAACCTGCCGTGCCTTCGCCCCGCCTGCCGTGAGAGGCCCAAGTGGCTCCCTTCGCATAATATCGAGAATCTCCCAATTTCGTGGAACCGCACGTGCTCCGAGCCGTCCAAACCGGCAGAGATCAGCGTTTTCTCTTGGACGCTTCGGCTGTCCATCGCGGCAGCGAGTCTTCTTGAATCGGAGAATCGACATGAAACGGTTGAATATCTGGCTTTTGATAGTGGCGGCGGTTGTTTGCGGATTATCTGTGTCACAGGCGGGGGCGCAAGGCTTTATCGTTCCCAGGCATCCGCATCCGCCGATGCCTCCTCGGCCGATCTTCGGCGATTTCACCGTCCACTATCAGCACGTGGACATCAAAGTCGATGACCAAGTCGCCCGCGTCCAGGTTTCGCAGGCGTTCAGCAACACGTCGGGCCGCACGATAGAAGTGGAGTATTTCTTCCCGCTTCCCGAAAACGCCGCCATCGACAACTTGGTGCTGATGGTCGACGGCAAAGAGATTCCGGGCCGGCTGATGGGCCGGGACGAAGCCCGTAGGATTTACGAAGACATCGTCAGGAGAAGGAAGGACCCGGCGCTGCTGGAATACATGGGCCGGGGCTTGTTCAAGACCAGCGTGTTCCCGCTGCCGCCGGGCCAGCAGCGGCAAGTGAACCTGAGCTATACGCAACTGTGCAAGCGCGACGGCAACGTGATCACGATCAACTACCCCTTGGGCACGGGAAAGCACGCTGCCAAGCCGCTTCAGGAGTTGAGAATCAACTGCCGGATTACCAACAAACAGCCGATCAAGTCGATCTACAGCCCAACGCACGACGTGAATATCACTCGCCCAAGTGAGACCGTCGCTGAAGTTTCGCTGGTCCAGCACAATGTCGTCCCGCGCAACGACTTCACTTTGGTCTACGGCGTGGCCGATGGCGATGTGGGCCTGACCATGCTGAGTTATCGCCCATCCACTGCTGAAGCTGGCTACTTCATGCTGCTTGCCAGCCCGCGGATCGAAACTGCCGATTCCGCGATTCTGCCCAAGTCGGTGGTTCTTGTGCTGGATAAGTCGGGCAGCATGACCGGCAAGAAGATCGAACAAGCCAAGAAATCGCTCCGGTTCGTTCTGAAGAATCTCAATGCCAAGGATACCTTCAACATCGTCACCTACGACTCGAATGTGACCTCGTTCAAACCAGAGTTGCAGCGCCACGACGAAGCTACGCTGAAGGAAGCGCTGAGTTTCGTCGATCAAATCGCCGCCGGCGGGAGCACGAACATCGACGGCGCTCTGCGGACTGCGATGGGCATGTTGAAGGTGAACGATCGCCCGTCGTACGTGATCTTCCTGACCGACGGCCTGCCGACGGCGGGCGAGCAGCGCGAGCAGGCCATCGTTTCAAACTGCAAGAAGGCCAACATGGTACGCGCGCGGCTTATGGCCTTCGGCGTCGGGGACGACGTCAACGCTCGGCTGATCGACAAGTTGACCGCCGCCAACCACGGCGACAGCAACTACGTCCGGCCAAACCAGGACATCGAAGGGCCTGTATCGAGGCTGTACAGTAAATTGAGTTCGCCGGTGATGAGCAATCTGCGCCTGGAATTCCCCGGCCTGGATACGGCTCGAACTTACCCCAGCGAATTGCCGGATCTGTTCAAGGGCAGCCAACTCGTGGTTGTCGGGCGGTATCACAATGCCGGCGACCTCGAAATCAAGCTCAGCGGCCAAGTCGGCTCGAAGACGCACGCCATCATCCAGCGCGTTACTCTGGATACCGGCAAGGCGCCGTATGAACGGTTGTTCATCGAGAAGCTATGGGCCGAGCGGCGTGTCGGCTACTTGATCGACGAGATTGACTTGCACGGCCAGAACAAGGAGTTGGTGGATGAGATTGTTCGTCTGAGCACCCGCTATGGCATCCTCACGCCGTACACGTCCTTTCTGGCGGACGAGAGAACGGACCTTCTGGCCAGGGCAGAAAACCAGCGCCAAGCCGGCGAGATCCTATTGGAGCTGCAAACGGCAACGAGCGGTAGCAGGGCCGTCGCGCAGAGAGTCTTCAAAAGGGAGAAGATGAGGGGATCCGGCGGCGGAGGCAGCATCTTCGGCGGCGCCCAAGTGGCGGTCGATCTCGAAGGCAAGAAGAAGGTCGTCCAATCAGTGTTCAACCTCGGCACGAAGACCTTCTTTCAAAAGCAGGGTCGTTGGATCGATAGCACCGTGACCAAGAGTCAAGAAGAGCAGGTCATCAAACTCGTGCAGTATAGCGACGCGTATTTCGACGTGATTCGCAAGCTGCCCGCGCTGCAAAACCAGTACTTCACGCTCGACGGCGAGATGATCGTGAACATCGGCGGGCAGACGTACTTGATTGTGCTCGAGGCAATCGAGAATAGTGAATAGATGATGCGGGTTGCGTCGAGGACCGCTGTGGCCTTGTGGCCCCGGCGGTCCTTGTGCGTTATGTGTGCTGCCCTGCGCTTACAGTGGTTGCGGGGTTTGCTGCGTGGATCCCGCGATGCCCCCAAAAAAACGTGCTCCCCTGCGGGTCGCCGCTAAACGCTGATACGGCGGATCGGATGGGACCAACGCCAAGGGGTCACTCGGTGTACTTCTTGTCATATTCGGCGGCGGAGAGCAGCTTTTCGACGTCTGCGAGGTCTGATGCTTCGACCTTGATCATCCAGCCCTCGCCGAAAGGATCGGTGTTGACCAGTTCGGGCTGGTCCTCAAGGGCTGCGTTGACTTCCACTACCTTGCCGCTGACGGCGCAGTACATCTCGCTTGTGGCCTTGACCGACTCGATCTCTCCGAAGATCTTGCCCGCAGTGAGTTCCGCGCCCGCCGCGGGCAGCTCCACGTAGGTCACGTCGCTGAGTTGATCGGCGGCAAACTGCGTGATGCCGATCGTCACGACGCTTCCATCGACGAAACACCATTCGTGCGATTCTAAATACTTGCGATCCTGCGGTACGCCCATGTTTAAGAGTCCTGAGTTCTAAGTTCTAGGTGAGACCGGTCTTCTTCATCGACAGACCCTCGCCGCTACGGCGCGTGCCGAACACCTTCTTTTTTGGTTTCTTGAAGAAAGGCAGCGGCACAACTCGCGCGGCTGTCTTGACGCCGCGAATGTCAACTTTGAGGTCGGTGCCTGCTTCGGACAATCCTGCATCGACTAAGCCCATGGCGATCACTTTCCCCAGCGTGGGGCTGGTAGTACCGCTGGTGACCGTACCGACCGTTTGGCCATCATGTTCGATCGGCGCGTCCTGGCGGGCGATCCGTTTGCCTTCGATTTCCAGGCCCACGATCATCCGCTTCGGGCCTTGGTCCTGGATCCTCGCCATCGCGTCTCTGCCGATGAATTCCTTTTCCAGGTTGACACACCAACCCTGGCCGGCGGTGATGGAGTCGATGTCCTCGTGCAGCTCGTGCCCGTAAAGCGGCATTCCGGCTTCGAGCCGCAGGGTGTCCCGAGCGCCCAGGCCCGCCAGCGTGACCCTGCCCTGGACTGCCCCGTTTGGATCGACCAGGGCATTGGCCAGCAGCTTTCCCGAGGCGTTTGAGATAATGAACTCGAAACCGTCCTCGCCCGTATACCCCGTGCGCGAGCAAACGTACTCCACGCCGACGTACCTGCCGACTTTGAAGCGGTATCGTTTGAGTTTCAGGATGTCTGCGGGCAGCAGTTCATCCGCTATATCGGCAGTGGTCGGCCCCTGGATGGCCAGCATCGCGGTTGAGCGGGTCTGATCGTCAATCTTCACGTTCTTGTTGTCAGCGTGCTGCGTGATCCACGAAACGATCTTGTCCCGGTTTGAGGCGTTGCAGACGACCAAGAATCGCTCGTCCTCAAACCTGGAGACGATCAAGTCATCGAGAATTCCCCCATCTTCTTTGCACATGTGACTGTAGCGGGACTGGCTGATTTCCATCGTGGCGATGTGTCGCGTGCATAGGAAATCGAGGAGTGCGCAGGCGTCCGGGCCGGAAACGTAGATTCGCCCCATGTGCGAGACATCGAACATCGTGCAGTTATTGCGTGTGGCATTGTGTTCTTTGATAATGCTCGTGTAGGACAGCGGCATGTTCCAGCCGGCGAAGTCTACAAGTTTGGCACCCATTCGGGCGTGGAAGTCGTTCAGTGCGGTCTTGAGTATTTGCATTCTGTGTGCCGTCCGAGTTCAACGTGGCGAAGGGCCTAGAGTAGCTGGAGCGACGTAGGCTGTCAACGCGTTCGCCGGCGTCTTGGGCGTGTTTTCTTGGACTTGGATTTTCGGCGCGGTTTAGCGGCGGGGCGATTCCCTGTCTTGGCTTTCTTTCGCGGGGTGCGCGGCGTTCGGGAGGTGCGGCGTTCGAGATGCAAATCGAGCTTGCGAGAGGGCACGTCGATCCGCACGATCGTGACCTCGGCGGAATCACCAATCGAGTAGCGCTGCCCGGTTTTTTCGCCGACCAGGCATCCGGACTCCGGCAGAACCGTCCACCAGTCGTCGGGCAGATCCTCGCGACGCACCAGCCCTTCGATTCCGTACTTGTCGAGTTGAACGAACAGTCCGAAGTCCGTGACTCCCGTGATGACTCCTTTCAGCGTATCCCCCACACGATTGCTCAGAAAGCGCAGCACCTTGACGGTTCGCAGCTCACGCTCCGCGGCCTCGGCGCGGCGTTCTGTGTGACTGAGATGCGTGCCGAGCTGTGTGAGCTCGTGCGCACTGGGGACGTCGTTGTGGTGACCCTCGTCTGTCAGTTCGCCTCGGATGTAGCGGTCAAGCAGCCGATGGATGGTTAGATCGGGATATCGCCGGATGGGCGAAGTGAAATGGGTGTAGCACTCGCTGGCCAACGCGTAGTGGCCGATTTGTCTGGGGGAGTACTCGGCCCGCTGCATCGACCGCAGCACCGCAAGGTTGACTGGGAGTGCTTCAGGCCGCCCTTTGACTTGCTTGAGTGCTTGTTGGATGGCGAAGCGGCCCGGATGGGCGTCCATGTCGTATCCCAGGCCGATCAGTATCCCGGCGGCGGTCTCTCCTGAATGCTGGTCCGGATCCGGATGGATCCTCCGCAGGTGGGGCGCCTTGGCACGCGTCAGCAGCCGTGCTACAGCTTCGTTGGCTTCGACCATGAACATTTCGATGATTGTGTGTGAAAAACTCTGGTCTTCCGGGACGACATCGACCACGGCCCCGCGCTCGTCCAGAATCAGTTCCACGCTCGGCAGATCGAGGACGAGCATACCTTCAGCCAGGCGGCGTTTTTGAATCACGCGTGCCAGGCGATCCATTTTGCGGACCAGATTCACGACAGCTCGACCGAACCCGCCGGTCCGGCCGTCAAGGATCAGGCTGGCCTGTTCATAGGTCAGCCGCCGTGTCGAACAAATGACACTGTTGCAAACGCGTTCGTCGAGCACGCGGCCGTCAGCGTCGTAGCGGATGAACGCACTCTTGACCAGCCGAGGAACGCCCTCCTGCAAGCTGCACACGCCGTTGGACAGGGTCTCGGGCAGCATGGGAATGACGTGGCCGGGGAAGTAGACGCTGTTGCCGCGTTCTTTGGCTTCGTCGTCGAGTGCCGATCCGGGCTTGACGAAGTGGCTGACGTCTGCGATGTGGATGCCCAGCTCCCACGCGCCCTTGCTTTGTCTCAGCGAGATGGCATCGTCGAAGTCCTTGGCATTGTCAGGATCGATCGTGATGATCGTTTCACCCGACAAATCGATCCGGCCTTCGCAAGCACTTTCCGGATCGTAGGCGGTCGCGACGCGGCGTGCTTGATTCTTGCAGCGTTTGGAGAAATCCTGCGGCAGATCGTGATGGCGGATCATGCTCAAGGTATCGACGTCCGGTTCGCCGTGGCGGCCGAGAACCTCGACGATCGTTCCGAGAGCCTCACTCTTGGCGGATGGGTACTGCGTGATCTCCACGACCACCTGCATGCCTTCGACCGCGTTCTTGGCTTTTGCGTCCGGAATGAGAATCGGCCCGTGCGATTCCTTTCCTTCGGGCACAATGAACCACCGCTGCCTTTTCTTTTGCAACGCGCCGACGAACTGACTTCGGCCTCGTTCAAGGATGCGAACGATCCGGCCCTCATAAACCGTTCTGTCGCCGCGCTTGCCTTTCTTCAGAACGCGCGCCAGGACAGTATCTCCGGTGATGGCGTTCTTTTGTTGTCCCACAGGAATGTAGAGATCGCCGTGTGTCGTTAAAGATGTGGGGACGACGAACCCGAACCCGCGTTGGTTTGCGCGATAGATGCCGATTGCGTGGCCACGCATCTCCGGTGGCAAGACCGTCTGGACGTCAGTGATGATGATCTTGCCTCTGCCGTGCAGAGCTTCAGCTTGCGCCCGAAAGTCATCGTACTGCTCGTCTGGGACTTCCAGATGCGCTGCCAGCGCAGGCAACTCCAGAGGCCGATAGGCGCGATCCTTCACGAGTCGGAGAATTTGATCCGAAATACTGCTCGATTTCATTGCAGGAAAGATGATAAGGTGGGTTCAGCAGGCCTGCAAATGCTTGCCTTGGGCTCCTGCGACGGATAGAATGAACACTCAAATCAACGCATCAGAAGGGGCCGGGTTCGACGGCACGGCTCAAAAGCAGGCAGGTTGCAGCGCAGCGAAACATGGACGGCACACAGCGACCCCAAAAGCAGATCACGGCGTTTTGCCAGGCGTGTGGCTCGAAGCTCTCATTCGACGCCAGCGCGGTCGGGCGAAAGGCCAAATGTTTGAGTTGCGGGCATGTGTTCAAAGTGCCCGATACTCGGCGCCCCGACCCCGATTCGCGCGCGAAAAAGACAGAACCCAGAAAGCAGGCGAATAAATCGGCCACGAAGCTGCCTGCGAACAAGCCCCAGTCACAGCAGCCGAGCGACAGCGTGAAGTTTGATCCGCTCGACGCGCTTGCTTCTTCCGAGAGGAGTGCCAAGGGGAGGGCGATCGAACGAGAGATTCCTGTCGAGCAAGCCCAACCCGAGGAAATCGAGGTCATCTCGAATCCGGCGATCGATCCTCAGGCGACCGTGACGGCGCTGGGCGTGATGCTGGGGCTGTTGTATCTCGCTTCGATTGCCATCGGGATCATCCTGCTGCACGCTGGTCTGGGTCCCGTGCTGATGGCCTGGATACTGTTTCCGCTCGTTATCGTCTATGGACGAAAGACCGTTATCCGCATCATATATCTACTCGCGGGAAAGACCGTCGCGGCAGTGGACCCGGCAAGTTAGGCTCTGTCTCAAAACAGGCAAGGATCCGCAGACGGAATGAAATCCCGACTTGTCGGGAGTCTGCGCGAGGCCTCGCGCAAGCTAAAACCTGCGGTACCTTGAAAGAATCCGAGTTTTGAGACGGAACTTGGCTTTGCTCACTGTGAGGATTCGGCCACTCTACCCAGAATCGCGTTCACGATTCGATGGGTTTGTGTCGTCGGGATCGGGTAGCTCTTGCTCCAAAGAACTGTCCTCCGAGGTTTCGAGTTCGGGAGGCGGCGGAGAAGACGGCTTCTTGTAATCACTGTACCTGGACCCGCCGGCCGAGAGCAGGCCGTCAAGTTGAAACGGTGTCCTGCCGGGAAGCAGGCGGGTGACTGTCTGGCAGGGGAGAAGAACCAGGGCGGTCGCCTGTTCGGTGTTCGGTTTCGCATTGCGCAGAACATCAGGGAACGGCATGCACAACATGCAGATGCAGCCGAACCCTATGACGAACAACCCAAGCGCGAGCCCGACCAATGCACCGCCCACACGCTCCACAAGAGGATGAAAATCGACGTCTTCATTGATAAACACCAGAGTTCCGCGGATTGCAAGGAACACGAACGCTGCAATTGCGAGCATGGTGGTTCCGTAGGCGTATTCCGACTGTACGCCGACCGTTTGGACCACGGTGGCGCCAAATCCCAGTGCTGTCATGATCGATAGGAACGCGGAGACCAATGTGATGGCAGCCAGGAACAAGCCTCTGCGGGAATACAACAGGCCCAAGCCAATGCCCGCAATGATTGCTACAAGGACAGCCATCCGACGTTTCACTCCGATCCGCAAACTCTTTGTATTTCGTCAAACGTGGTCAGGCCGGAGGCGACTTTTTGCATTCCGTGGTGGAACATTGGCATCATGCCCGCCGCGATTGCGGCGTCGCGCAATTCGGCCAATGTTGGATCCTGAGTCAGCACGTTGTCCACCGCGCGATTGACGAACAGTAGTTCGAAAATGCCTTCTCGCCCGTGGAAGCCTGTATCGCGACAATCGCCACAGCCGACAGGCTTGTAGACTTCGTCAGAGGTCATGCCGTGTTCGCGAGCGATGTCGAATTGGGCCGCACTTAGCTGCGTGCGTGTCTTGCACTCCGGACACAATCGCCGAACTAGCCGTTGCGACAGCACCGCCGTGACAGCGCCGGCAAGTCGCCGTGGTGGTACACCCAGGTCGGACAATCGGAGCAGCGCGGCGGAACTATCGTTGCCGTGGACCGTGCTGAGCACCAGGTGCCCCGTATTGGAGGCCTGCAGGGCCAGTTCCGCGGTTTCGTTGTCACGCACCTCGCCCACCAGAATCACATCGGGGTTCTGCCGCAGCATCGCCCGCATGACGTTCGCGAAAGTGATGTTCGCTCTCTCGTTGACTTCGGTTTGGGTGGCGTGTTCGATGGGGTATTCGATGGGGTCTTCAACGGTCACGATGTTGCGCGACGTGGCATCGAACTGATTCAGAAGGGCATAGAGCGTGGTGGTCTTACCGCTCCCGGTGGGGCCGCAGACAAAAATCATCCCACTCTTTCGATTGGCGGCAATCAACATGCGTTCCATATCTTTCCTGCTCAGACCGAGATCAGTGACGGGCTTCAGGCCGACGCGGCGATCGAGAATCCGCACCGCTGCTTTGGGTCCCCTCAGAGTACCGGCCGTCGCCATTCGGCAATTGATTGGCAACTGAGGCAGTTTGATCATGAACGAGCCGTCTTGCGGGCGCCGGCGTTCGGCGATGTCCATTCGCGAGGCAATCTTCAGGCAGTTGAGCATATTGTGGGCCATCTCGGCGCCGATCCGCTCCACTTCTTCAAGCACGCCGTCGATGCGAAATCGGACGGAGTATTGATCGTCGCTGCGCGGATCGAGCAGGACATCGGTGACCCGCGCTTCAACCGCGTCGAGCAGCAGGTTCTTAATTCTCGTCAGGCTTTCGCTGTCATCCTGTCGGCCTCGCTTGCGGTAGCGCGCATCGAGTTGATGCACCGGCTTGCCGTCGGCCGTACAAAGTTCGATGACCGTGTGTT
>JACZTW010000319.1 GCA_022573485.1 Planctomycetota bacterium | reverse complement strand
GGACAAGGACAAGCGCGCGATGTATGAGCGCGTGGGGCACACGGGCTTCAGTCCGGGCACACATGCCGGCGAGTGGCGCACCGCGCCCGGCAGGCAGCGGGTGTACACTTGGGACGGCGGCCAGAGTGGCGGATTCGATATGGGCGGCTTCGAGGACTTGTTGCGCAACTTCACGGGCGGCGGTTTCAGCGGCGGCGGGGTCGAAGAGGTGTTGCGTGGAGGACCGAGCCGCCGGGCAGCCGCCCCCGAACCGCCGGTCAATCTCGACATTAAGACCGATGCCCGCATATCCTTCGATCAGGCCATACACGGCACAACGATCGAACTGCAATTGACCGACGATACAGGCCGGAAGCAGTCGTTGAGTGTGAAGATCGTGCCGGGCGTGCGCGAGGGGCAGACCATCCGCCTGAAAGGAAAGGGCTCCTCCGACGGCCGAAGCCGGCAAGGTGATGTGCTGATCACCGTGCGCATCAGCCCGCACGAGTATTTCCACCGCGAGGGTTTCGACATCTATCTTGACGTGCCAGTCACCGTGGCCGAGGCCACGCTCGGCGCGAAGATCGACGTGCCCACGCTGGACGGCCCGACCACGGTGACCGTGCCGCCGGGTACGCCCAGCGGCGCTAAATTGCGCCTCAAAGACAAAGGCGTGCTGAATCCCAAGGCGAAACAACGGGGCCACCAATACTTGAACATCCAGATCGTTCCGCCCAAAGACCTCAGCGACGAACAAAAGCAACTGTTTGAGAAGATCCAATCCGCCGCCCCCCAGGATCCGCGAGCGGACCGGGGCTGGTGATCCAATCGGAAGGCCGGCATGTTTCATTGCCTTCTGGCAGCCAACATTGGGCTCGCGTTCATTCTGCAGCAGAACGCCCCCAACGATGCGGCGCTAACCGAATCGGCCGAGATCGATGCGCGGGCCCTGGCCATATTTCTGCTGTACTTGCTGATCTTTGTGCTCGTGTTTCTCCTGGCCACTTATGCGATTATTCGGGCTTCGCGGAGGTTCCGCGAATCGCTTGCAAAACAGAAGCCTGAGCACACCGACGCCAGCGACGTCTGGGCCATGCACAAAGTGCCGAAGGAACTTGAGACTGATGATGAAGACACTGCATCCGCCGGCGGCAATGGAGCGTGAGCGGGCGGACAATCGCTGGTGAAGTGGAACTGGCTTCAGGCTTCGGGCTTCGGGCTTCAGGCTTCAGGCTTCGCGAACACGCACCCGAACCGACGATTCACAGCCGACGAGGCTTGGGCTGGTGCGCCATGCCGGGCCCCATAATCCCGGACTCGATTGACAATCGGGGACAGACCAGCCCCAAGTCCGAAAATACGCCAGCCTCGATGAACACACTCGCTGTTGGTCTGATAGGTCGTACGTTCTTGGCATGGTGTCCGATCGTATCGTAGTATTCTGTTCAAGACTCAACAGCATGAGTCCGATGCCCCTACCGTTAGAATTTAAGATGATCCTCTCTCGATTGTGTCGGGTGAGGAGTATTCATTCGTCCTCCAACTCTAATGTCAGGAGTGCCCCATGGAGAGTAGAAAAAGACAGTCTGGTTTTACGTTGATCGAACTGCTCATTGTCGTGGTCATTCTGGGTATCATCGCGGCGATCGTGATTCCACAGTTCTCGGTTGCCACCACCGATGCCAAGCTGGCCGCGGTGCAGACCAATCTGGGGACGATGCGAGCCCAATTGCAGCTCTACAAATTCCAGCACAACGACTTATGGCCGACGGAAGCCGACGTCGTGGCCCAACTGACGGGAGAGACGGATATTGCCGGACTCACCTCCGGAACGGGGTTCGGTCCTTATTTGTTATCGATTCCAGACAACCCCTTTGTCGGCCTTGCGACGGTTGAGGCTGCCACGGCCGGAACTATAGGGAACGATACCCACGGCTGGTTTTACAATCAAACCACCGGCGTAATTCAGGCCGACTCGGCTGGCCATGGTGCTCTGTAGTTGAGCGCCCGCGACGGAACCGGCGCGTCCTACTTGAAGCCGCCGGCCCAGTCCGTAAAGGCCCGCCGACAAAGGCAGAATACAAATCCAAAAGGCACGCAGGCTTGCTTAAACCAGCGTGCCTTTTGTATGGGTCGATCAGGATGACGCCTGCGGAGCGGGTTGAACTGGCTGTGCCGGCGCTCAGTTGATGTCGCTCACCGATGTGTCGCCCGTGTCGGGGTCAACGGTGATGGTGACAGACTTGCCGCCGAGCGAAAGGGTCATGGTGGCCGGCGTGGACTGATCAAGCTCGCCGTAGATTCCGAACTGCAGTTGATCGTCGCCGCCGACCGACAGCGCCGAAATCGTGACCCCATCCATGCCCGTTGCACGTCCCAGGCCGAACTCGAGGACGTAGGGCGCGCCGCCGGCTGGATTGATGATCGGTGTGGCGGGATCGGAGGAGGCGGCGATGTGGTAGAGGTTGTTGACCGTGTCGAAAACCATCACTCGCGGATCGTCGCCGTGGGAAACCGATTCGATCTGTGCAAAGCCCAGATCCGCTTGCAGCAACCGGGCGGCCCCCCGCAGCTTGCTGACGTCGGTCTGGCTGAACATTGGAACCGCCAGGACCACGGCGATCGCTAAGATCGTCAGGACGATCATCACCTCGATGAAGGTGAACGCTTTATGCTTGCCCGATGCCCCTGGGGGCTTCAGGGCAGATTCGCCTGGAGCGTGTCGTAACATGTTACGAGGGGTCATCCGGCTGAGCTTGGGAGATGCCATGGCACCACAGATTATCGGCACGACCGCCCTCAAACGTTCAGGAGCTGTGCGGTGAGCCGTCCGATAACCCGAGCATGATCGGCGGCTGGCGATATGGATTCGCTGGGCTGAATCGATGACGAATAATAGAATTGTAGTGCGACCCTCCTGCGGCGGGCTTATCGGCGTCGCTGCTGAGCTACCGGATGACGATTGCCCTCAGCGAACTGCTCGACACCACAATCGGCGCAACGGCGTTGCGAAACAGGTGATGCTCATGAATCAGGAGTCAAAGGACGTGGCCGACGCGAAGAACTGGACCAAGATCGCCCGCGCAGCGGGTTCGAGCCGGCTGCGCCGGCGCCGGCGCCGGCGCCGACGCGGCGTTGTACTGCTGCTGGTGATAATCACGGTGGCCATCGCCGTCATCGTGTCGTTCTCATTCCTGGGCGCCCAGACCACATCGATCGGCATCGCACAGAACGTGGACCGCCATACGCGGGCCCGTGCCATCGCAGAGTCCGGGCTGGCCATGGTCATAAGTGAAATTGACGGCAACCTCGACTGGCGTACGGACC
>JACZTW010000074.1 GCA_022573485.1 Planctomycetota bacterium | reverse complement strand
CAAGCCGTGCAAACTGATGGAGCAGCTTTGCCCCGGACTCCGAGCGGCCCTGACGCCGGAACGTCGCGGCGGTGTTCACGGCCGGATCACGCAGTCCGGCACACTGGTGATCGGAGATGAGATCGTGCTGCTGGAAGAGGCGGACCACGAGGCCCCGACGGGGGAATCGGCGGGCGATGCGAACCTGGAAGATTGATTTGTCATTTGCTTGGCTCCATACCGATACTTACGGACGACATGGCTAATGAGCAAGGTATGGACTCGGTAACCTACCGCGGCATCTTTCGCAGTGGGCTGGTGCGCCTTTTGGAGGACGCGCCCTGGGACGAGGGTACGCCCGTCGAGGTCAGCCTCGCGGAAGCTCCCTGTGTCGACGTCATCGACCAAATGGGGCACGTCATCATCGCCGGTTTCGGACTTGCCGGGCGGTGGGTGGCAGAGATCTTCGATCGCCACGGGATCGACTACATCGTCGTCGAGCAAAACCCCGATACCGTCAAGCGACAGAAGTTGCTGGGCAAGAAGATCATCCTCGGCGACATCTCCCAGGAGCCAACGCTCATTTCGGCGGGCATCGACACCGCCGACATTCTGGCGCTGACCGTTCCTGACGAGCAGGCCGTTCTCAAGGCCACCAAAGTCGCCCGCCAGCTTCGGCCGGGCATCTACATCATCGCCCGTACGACCTATGCGTCCTCAGGCATGGAGGCCGCCCAGCTTGGCGCCGACGCAGTGGTCAAAGCAGAACAGGCCGTGGCAAACCACTTCTATGAATTGCTGCTGCGCAAGCTGCATTCGACCCCCGACGAGAAGCGCATGTAATGCCTTTGGAATCCCGACACCCGGATGCGTATAATGGAGTACAGAACATCGCCACTTGCGGCTCAGGTGGCATGGGCAACTGATCGTAGGAGGAAGGTATCATGGCACTGTTCGGCAAGGAAATCCCCGGATCGCTGACGGACCTGCAAACGGGGATCAACCGGCTCTTCGAGCAAGTCTGGCACGGAGGCATTCGCACCGGCCCATTCGACGGCCAGGATTGCGCGCCGCCGGTGGATGTCATCGAGAAGAACGATCGCTATGTGGTCGAGGTGGAGCTGCCCGGCGCCGCGCGCGAGGACATCGACGTGTCCTGCACGACAACGCAGTTGACCATCCGGGGGCAGAAAGTGCATTCCTCCGCCCGCGAAGAGAACGATCAGACGATCATCGCTGAGCGCCGCTTCGGCGGGTTCGCCCGAATCGTGCAGTTCGCCGAAGCCGTCAAGGCCGACGAAATGGCCGCCAAGCTGGAGGACGGCCTGCTGAGGATCATCGCGCCCAAGAAGGCCGTCTCCGCCAGCCAGGCCGTCAACATCACAATCGAGGAATAGACCACAGATGGTGCGAATGCTCAATCTGGGTCGCGAGGACTGCTAAATCCCGGCGCGCCGGGACCACCAGCAGCGTCTCCCAACGTGACTTGGTCGTTTAGCAGACGCCGCACACCGCATCACCCGTGCAACAGCAAGCAACTCCCCAACTCCTGAACTCCTGAACTCCTCAACTCTTGAACTCCTCAACTTTTGGCCGCAATACTCGCAACGCTGCATCGTTAAGCCGTGTATAATGGATGGCACGAAGTAGGATCGGATCGATGAATCTCGTTTCTATTGCATCAGCACTCTTGTTCACTGCGATGCTGCCCGCTCCGGCGGTGGCGGAAAACCTGCTGGTTCCGCTTTCGGAAAAGAAATGGGACGATGCGGCGGCGGTGCATCTCCTGCGACGGGCGGCATTCGAGGGCACACCCACCGAGCTGCGGCGGCTGAGCCGGATGAAGCTCGCCCAGGCCGTCGATTATCTGGTCAACTACGATTCGCTTCCGCAGCCCGCGACCGAACTGCTGCTCGATCCAAAACTGTGCCAACCGCCGCCCCGCGAGTGGCTCAAACAGCAGAACGAAGAGACCCGGCGGCGCTACCGGCAGACGCGCAACATGGGCGACCGCCTGCAACTCGGGCGCGTGCGGGCCTGGTGGCTGGAACGCATGATCACCTCGCCGCGGCAGCTCGAAGAAAAAATGACCCTCTTCTGGCACGGCCACTTCACCAGCGGATACCGCGAGGTCCGCAGTTCCTACTTGCTCTACGAGCAAAATCGATTGTTCCGCGACTTCGCGCTGGGCAACTACCGGGACATGCTGGTGCTGGTCAGCGCCGACCCGGCCATGCTGATCTACCTGGACAGCGCCAAGAACAACAAGAAGCGCCCGAACGAAAACTACGCCCGCGAGTTGATGGAACTGTTCACGCTGGGCGAGGGAAACTACACCGAGTATGACATCAAGGAGGCAGCGCGGGCGTTTACCGGCTGGAGCGTCGAAGCGGGAAAGTTCAAGTTCCGCCGCGGGCAGCATGATTTCGGCATCAAGACTTTCAAGAAGCAGGAAGGCCACTGGAACGGCGAGGACATCATCGACATCATCCTGCAGGATCAGCGGTCGCATCGATTCATCGTTTCAAAGCTGTGGGAGTTCTTTTGCTACGAGAATCCGGAAAAACCGATTATCGACGGGCTCTCGGCGACACTGCGGAAGAACGATTTCGACATCAAGCCCGTGGTGCGGCAAGTTTTGATGAGCCGCGGCTTCTACTCGGCAAGAGCACGCGGGCGGAAGATCAAGAGCCCCGTACAACTCACCGTCGGCACGCTGCGACTCTTGGGCATCCAAGACTGCGACTACGTGGCCCTCGACCGAGCCCAGGCGGCGATGGGCCAGCAGCTCTTTCAGCCGCCGAACGTCAAGGGCTGGGACGGCGGCGAGAAGTGGATCAACACCGCTACGGTCTTCAATCGGTACAACTTCTGCGGCGCGGCGGTCAATGGCCACGAGGGCAAGCCGCAGCGCGGCATGATCGTGCAGATGGCAAAGTACGCGGACGAGTTTGGGTTCATCAAACCCGAGCAACGCGAGAACATCGGGCTGCCAGCGTACAACCCATCCGCGATCATGGCTGAACGAGGCCTGACGACGCCGAAGGAGATCGTCGGCTTCTTCGCGCGGCGGCTGCTGGCGGTCAAGCTGCCCGACGACCGGCGCGCGAAGCTGGTGGCGTTTGTCGCCGGCGAAGACGGTGGGTTCAGGCCGTCGAGGCGACAAGACATGCATCGGGTGCGCACGATGATCCACTTGCTGATGAGCACGCCCGAATACCAACTGTACTGAGTTTAGGAGTTGGGGAGTCGGGGAGTTTAAGAATTGGGGAGATTTGATATTGTCTCATGACTTGATTTATTCGACGCGTCGGGAGTTTCTGCACGGTACGCTGGGCACGCTGAGCCTATCGGCGACGATGCCGGCGTTTCTGGTGCGCACGGCGGAGGCTGCTCGCGAAGAAGACAAGCCGAACGACAAGATTCTCGTGATGGTACAACTGGCCGGTGGGAACGACGGACTTAACACCGTCGTGCCGTACGCCGACGACAACTACCATCGCGCCCGACCGGGCTTGGCCGTCAAACCGGCTGACGTTTTGAAGATCAACGACCATGTGGGATTGCATCCGGCCCTCGGCGGCATGAAGGAACTCTATGACGACGGGCTGCTGGCCATCGTGCAGGGCGTGGGCTATCCCAATCCGAACCGCTCGCATTTCAAGAGCATGGACATTTGGCACACCGCCGATCCGGGGGGCAGGAAGCACACGGGCTGGCTCGGGCGCTATATCGACAATTGCTGCAAGGGATCGGACCCGCCCAAGCCGAACGCTGCCATCGCGTTAATGCCCGAGGCGCCGTTGGCTCTGATGGGCAGGGACTTCTCGCCGCTGGCTTTTCAGGATGAGCACAGCCTGCGCTGGCGCTCGAAGAACTCTTCCGACAATGCCCGGAAACTCTTCGCCGACCTCAACGACGGGCGGCCTGCAAAGCCGGCGGGCAAAGGAAAGAAGAAGCACAGCAATGAGGCACTGAATTTCTTGCGCCGCGCTACGCTGGAGGCGCGCCTGGGCGCGGCGGAGGTCCATACGGCCGCTAAGGGACGAGTTCACGGGCCCACAGGCGGACGGCGGGGCAACTTGCAGGGCCAACTCTCACTCGTGCTCCAAATGATCGCCGCGGATTTTCCGACCTCGGTGTACTACGTGTCGCTTGGGGGATTTGATACACACGCCAACCAGACTAACCGCCACCGGCAATTGCTGACGCAACTCGGCACGGCGTTGCGATCGTTCATGGCTGAGCTGAAGAAGCACAAGCTGGCGGACCGCGTGCTGGTGGCGAGCTTCTCCGAATTCGGCCGGCGTGTGGGGCAAAACGCATCCGGCGGGACGGATCACGGAACAGCCGCTCCGATGTTCTTGATGGGCACGCGGATCAAGCCGGGAATGCACCACAAGCACCCCGCGCTGGATCGACTCGACGGCGGCGACTTGATCCACGGCTGCGATTTCCGTCGAGTCTACGCCGCGATCCTGCGTGATTGGCTCGAGACGCCCCCGCAGCGCATCCTCCACGGCCAATTCGCGCCACTCAAGATCATCATTTGATCGGGCGCGGAACCCGATGAAATCGGGATCCGCGCTTCAGCCCGGTGAGGCGGAGACCAGCGAATTGTGGGAGATTGCGTATTTGTGGATGATGTGCAGTAGTTGTGCCCGGTCGATGGGTTTGGTGGCAAAGTCGTCACAGCCGGCTTCGATGCACTTGTCGCGGTCGCCGGCCATGGCATTGGCGGTCAGGGCGATGATCGGCCGGGTGTAGCCGTTGTCGCGCAGCTTCCGCGTGGCAGTGTATCCGTCCATGACCGGCATTTGCATGTCCATCAGGATCACGTCAAAGTGATGCTTCGGATCATGTGCCCGACGATGGTGCAACGAGCCCATGCCCTTGTCGAAAGCGACCTCGCCATTTTCAGCGACGATCACGTGGGCGCCGGCCTTCTCGAGGATGAATCTGATCAGTCGCTGGTTGTCTTCGCCGTCTTCGACCAGCAGAATGTGGCAGTCGAGTTTCGGCGTGTCCGTTGCTTTCTCGATCCGGCGTGCCGGAGTGCTTTCTTCGGCAGGCTGCTCGATTAACTTCACGCCCGTGAGCGGACCAGTGGCCACGCGCAGCGAAAAGACAGTGCCTTTGCCCACCTCGCTCTGAACTTTCAGAGACCCGCCGAGCAACTCAGCCATCCGCTTTGTAATGGTCAGGCCCAGACCTGTCCCGCCGTACTCCCGAGTCGTGGATGCGTCCGCCTGTCCGAAGGCCTCGAAAATGCGATCCAGTCTGTCGGGCTGGATGCCGATCCCGGTGTCCACAACTTCCACCAGCAGTTGCCCGTCGTTCTCCAAACCTACAAGTCCCACGCGCATCTTTACGCTGCCCTGCGCTGTAAACTTGACGGCGTTGCCGACCAGGTTGATCAGAGCCTGCTTGAAACGCGTGGGATCCGTCTGGATCACGGCGGGGATCGAGCCCGAGTATTCGACCACGAGTTCCAATCCCTTTTCCTGCGCTCGGAACCGCATGGTCGATGCCACGTCATTGATGATTTGATGCGGGCTGCACGCTATGATCTCGCAACCGAGCTGGCCGGCTTCGATCTTGGACAGATCGAGGATATCGTTGATGATCTTGATCAAGTGCTTGCCGTTGCGTTTGATGGTGCTCACGTAGTCCAGACATGCCGCATTGCCCTTGGCTGTCTCACCCAGCAAATCAGCGAAACCGAGAATGGCCGTCATGGGCGTGCGAATCTCGTGGCTCATGTTGGCCAGGAACTCGCTTTTGGCTTGGTTGGCCGCTTCGGCCGCCGTCTTGGCGTCCGATAGCGCAACCGTATGTTTGACCGAAGTGTCATAGAGATCCAAGAGTTCGTGCTGATAATCCTCCAGTTCCTGCTTCTGTTTTTTGAGCTCGCGGTTGAGGGTTTGAAGCTGACGGGCGTTCTCGATCAGGGCCTTCTCGGCCTGCTTCTGCAGCGTGATATCGCGACCGTACAAATTGACGTATCCACTCTCCACGATCGGGACGATATTCAGCGACAGAATAGAATCACCGCACGTCATCCCCATAGTACGACCTGACCCGCGTTCCATCGCCTCCCAGACGAGTGCTCCCAAAGGCTCGGGCACGACTTTGCCGACCTGGCACTGCCACTCTCCCAACAGTGCCGCGCTGGCGTCGTTGGCGTAGAGAACCTTACCTTCTTGGGCGATTCGCAAGATCGGATCGCTGTTCTCAGCGGGAAATCTCGCGAGCATGCGAACAGTTTCTTCCGCTTGCTTTCGCTCCGTGATGTCGCGGACGATCCCCACGAAGGATCGTTGATCACCGACGCACACCTCGCTGAGGGCCAGGTCCAAGGGGAACACGCTGCCGTCTTTGCGCTTGCCCTGGACTTCTCGCCCGATGCCGATGACCTGCCTCTCGCCGGTCCGCAAATACCGCGCCAAGTACTCGTCGTGCTCGCCGCGATAGGGCGACGGCATGAGCATGCTCACATTGCGGCCGATGACTTCGTCCGGAGTGTACCCGAAGACCTGCGCGGCTGACGGGCTGAACGATTTGACAATGCCCCGGTCATCAATCGTGATGATGCTGTCAACCGCGGTCTCGACGATTGCCCGGTTGTACTCTTCACTTTTTTCAAGCGCCGCCGTGCGTTCGGCCACACGCTGCTCCAATTGTACGTTCAGTTCGGCCAACTGGTCCTTTTGGTGGTCGAGCACGCGGGCATTGGTCTCGACATCGCTCAGTGCCCGCCGCGCTGAATCGAGCACAAAATTGACGAGCATTTGCAGCTTCTCGACCGACTCGTCGTGCGCCTCGATCCTGACGGCAAAGTCGAACTTGCCGTCCACGGCCGGGCAGAGTTGATCCGCCATTTGATCTAGAAGCAAGCGCAGTTGCGTCTCGCCCTCGGATGTCCGCTCAGAAGCAGCCACACTTTACTCCGATGTCAGGCCCATTGAACGTGAATTTCGCACTCAGCGTCCCCGTTCTTGGAACACCGCTTCTCATGCACCGTAGCGTTGTCGCCATAAAGATTGATGGTCCGCTCGGCCAGCTTCATGTATAAGCCACAGAGTTTGTTGGGCGAGCGGTAATGCACGACAAGATCCTGACCGTTTTCCTTAACCTCGAACTTGTCGGTGATGGCTTGACGCGCTTCAGCGTCGCGCACGCCGGTGGCGAAGCCGTTGTGGATCGCCGGCTGTCGGATCAGAAACTCGCGAGCGTTCTTCGACATCTTGAACCACATGGGCCAGCGCCGCTGTGAATCCTTGAAGAAGAAATCCGCGAATGCCTCCTCGGCTTGCTCCGGCGTGATGTTCAGCACCTCGCAGGTGGCGGCGAATAAACGCCGCCATTCCTCGTCGTCATAAAATTCGTCCATGCGGAAGACCCTGTCGGCAGGCACGTCGGCCCGTCGCTTCACCTCGGCCGAGGCCTCTGCGCCAGCGCTCTCTTCGATCAAATCCATGAGGAGTTTTTGGATCAGCCCGACCATGATTCTGGACCTCCAAATGAGATCGTGATTACCCGCCCGGATAAGCTTCCGGCACGTAAGGGAAATCCCGGAGTTCAATCCGTGTCATCGACCGAAAAATGACTTGCATTGATATCTGGGACGGGCCGCTGGACCCCGTCAGGCGACGATGTGAACCGTGCGGGCAGGCGCGGAATGGAAGTGATCTTATCGGATTCGCCGAATCAGGAGTAATCAAACAGGACGGGTCATCGACCCGATCTACGCAAAACGCTCGGCAGGGGCGAAGCGGTTATCATCGACGGCTTCATTCATGGCCCGCAGGAACAAACCGACCTGCTCGTTCCCGATAGCTCGCGCCCAGGCCAGCGGGCCCTTCGGATAGCTGGTGCCCAGCTTCATGGCCACGTCGATGTCTTCCTCGCTGGCTACGCCCTGCTCTTCGGCGAGGGCGGCCTCGTTCATCAGCGCGCACAAAATGCGGGCCGGCACGTATCCCGACTCGGGATCGATCGCCCAGCCGGCTGCTTGAGTAACGCTCAAGACCGCTTCGCGAAGACGGGCTGACAAGACCACGGGCTCGGCGTCGAGGCGATAGGCGATCTCCGGCTTGTCGTGCGCGTAACTGTAAAAGCCCACGCCCGTCTTTCTGCCGAGCTTGCCTTGATCGACCAGCCGGGCCTGAGTCTCCGATGGCTTGAACCGCGCCGGCTGCCCGGACTGTTCATACACCGAACAAGTCACCGCGTAATTGATATCAATGCCGACCAAATCCATCAGCTCGAACGGGCCCATCTTGAAGCCGGCGACTTCCTTCATCAGCAGGTCCACGCCGTCGCATGAGGCGAGCCGTTCTTCGATGATCCGAAGGCTTTCCAAATAGAATGGCCTGGCCACACGATTGACGATGAAGCCGGGCGTGTCCTTGACGCGCACCACCGGCTTGCCCCAGCTCTCAGCCAGATCAGCCGCGCGATCGACGGTGGCAGCGGCGGTGTCCCTGCCGGCAATGATCTCCACCAGGGGCATGATCGGAGCCGGGTTGAAAAAGTGCATCCCGCAGACACGGTCTGCCATGCCCAGCGCTTCGCCGAGCTTGGTGATCGAAAGCGAGGAAGTGTTGCTCGCGAAAATCGTGTCCTCGCGGGCAGCATCGCGAATGGCCGACAGCACTTCGACCTTGGCGCCCAGGTCTTCGACGACGGCCTCGATAACGAAGTCACAATCCGCCAGATCACCCGGACCCGACGCGATGTGCAACCGTTTCTTTGCCTCCGCCGCCTCCGCGGCGCTCATGCGGTGTTTTTCGACCTGGCGATCAAACCGCTTGCCGATGCCCTCGATGGCTTTTCGCGCGGTAGCCGCATCGATTTCGAGCAGTTGAACCGCGCACCCGTTGGCCGACGCCACCTGCGCAATCCCCGCCCCCATCGTCCCACCGCCGACTACACCGATATTAGGCATCGCTCACCAATCCCTCTTCCCGAACCGAGTCATCTAACGCACGCCGTGCATTCTGTTCTTCAGGAATCGCAACATGATGACCATGAGCACGCTGGCTACCACGCCGACGACCGCAAAAAATATGAAGTAGTCGAACGGCGTCATGGAGCCCCACCCCCCACCGAACTGATGCGCCAGGTAATTTGCGAGACTGCCCGTCGTGATGAACCACAGACCCATGCACAGCCCGACGTTCTTAGGAGGCGCCAGCTTTGTCACGAGTGACAAGCCAACCGGCGAGAGGCATAATTCGCCCATAGTCGCGATCAAGAAATGAAGCACCAGCCACCAGACGACGAGGCGGTACATGGACGACTGTACGTAAATAGAGTCGATCGCCTCGCGGAAAGCCGCATCAGCGCCTGCCGCCAGCAGCCTGAGTCTGTCACGATCCGGGATGGAGGCGCTGGCCACCAAGCTTCTGGTCTGTTCATCCCAACGTACCGAATCCGGCAGAAGGGCAATGACCGATGGTGCAGGCACGTCGTCGGGCAAGCTCGCCCGAACTTCCCACTCTTCTTGGTCGGAGGCCTGCTCGGCCTTCTCGCGGGCTTCTTCGATGAGGCGCTCGGCCACTTCGTGGTAGCCCTGCGCCGCAGACTCGCCCAACAGTCTGATGCGATCCAATTTCGGAAGCACGCCGTTCATTTGCAGTGTGTGCGTCGTCTCATCAAAGCGCAACCGTGTTGCGCCGTAATCTGCAAGCTTGACCTCTGCGGGGATGGCCTGCAGAGGCGCGCTGCTCTCCTTGTCCTCTGCCTGCGACGCAATCATCATCACTACGAATGCCATACAGATGAGGAATAATCCGAGGGCCATCTTGGCGGGCGAGGATGGTTGCTTCCTGCGCTTCTCTAACCAGATCCACAACCATCCGAAAAGAGGGCCGAGCAAGATGATAAACAACGGATTGATTGATTGGGTGTAGCTGGTAGGCATTTCTGCGTCCCGCCAGCTCCCTCCGTCCGGCGAGCCGCTTTGCCCCGCCACCGGATCCGCACCAGCCGTTTCGATCTCAAGAGATGCTGGAGTTGGCTCAAGATGGAATACTTGCAGGTTCGTCTGATCGCTGGCCCATCGCATCATGACGTTGGCCGCCTGCTCGAAGCACATGAAGAAGATACCCGCGAACAGGCAGCAAATAACCAGAGCAATGACGCGGTCGCGCTGGGCATGCGGGGCCGGCGTCGCCGTGTTGTCGGCGGGGTTTCCAGCATCTTGGGCAGAAGATTCATCGGTATGCAGTTCATGCCCTGCGGCATCGACACTCTGATCGACTTGGATCACCCAGCGCTGACCTAGCAGGTAGACGATCAAACCGAAGAACATGCCAACGCCGGCTGCTCCAAAACCGTAATGCCAGCCATAGGCGAATCGGAGGCTGCCGCACACCAGCGGACCCAAGAAGGCGCCCAGATTGATGCCCATGTAGAAGATCGTGAAGCCGGCGTCACGACGCGGATCACCGGGGTGATACATTGCCCCAACTTGTGTCGAGATATTCGCCTTCAGGAATCCAACGCCCAGAATGAGAAATCCGAGTCCGGCGTAGAAATACGGCAGAGGCTCAAACGCCAGGCAGAGATGCCCAATGGTAATCAAGACACAACCGATCGCCACGGATTTGCGTGCTCCAAGCAGGTAATCAGCGATGAGCCCACCGAACACCGGGGTGAAATAGACCAAGCTGGTGTACCATTTGAATACTGAGGAAGCCTCTTGCTGATCCCAAACCAAGTATTCCACCATGTACAGCAGGAGCAATGCCTTCATGCCGTAGAAGCTGAAGCGCTCCCACATCTCGGTGAAAAAGAGAACGTAGAGCCCCTTCGGATGTCCGAACCATTCGTCCTTACGGTCATTCGTCACGCGTCATCTCCGATTGATTCTCTAGACACCTCGTTGGGGTACGGAAACCCCGTCATGCGTTGAATTAGCCTTCTCTCTTAGAACTCGAGGTCGGCCCACCTCGATCCACGCCACTACGTTGCGGTTTCGACGCCCCCTCTTGCGGCGGGTGACCGCGCCAGGAGGTAAAAGGCAATCATGCCGAGCGTACCCGCCAAGCCTACCGCGCCGAGGTAATACCACACAACATAGGGATGATGCATGTCCCAGAGAAGCTTCGTGGCCTCCTGCACTCTTGCGACGGCGGGACTACCCAGCACCCCGTCCAACGTAGTGGCCCACGACTCGGTCTGCTCTTCCGATAGAACCGCTTCTGAGGGAATGTTGCTCCAAAAACTGTCGACCGCGCTGCGCAGGGCGTCCGCGGGACCGCCGTCGCGCGCCCAGGCCATGGCCTCCATGACCTTGTCTTTGGGAAGCTTCACCTTATCCATCACGATGCTCGGGTCCAGCCCGAGTTGGTCGACCATGAATTCGCGCGCGAGTTTCGTCTTGTTGGAGAGGGATTCGTACAGGAAGCCCGAAATACCATTGCCCAGCGCCCAGCCGACGGCGTACGGGATGTTGGAATAGCCCATGTACAGGGCCTTCTTGTGCGAGGGTGCAATCAACCCGACGTAAGCGCTAAACGTCGGACTGCACGCCATCTCGCCTATCGAGAAAATGAACACCGCCAAACAACAAAACCAGCCGATGCTCGTCGCCCCGGAACCCACAAATCCGACAAGAGAGATGCCCATCCCGATAATCATCGCTGCAACCTTGCTGATGCGACTGAGTAGCATGGAAATCGGGAGGACGAGCACGATGATGGCCACCGAATCGATGTTTATAATCATCTCCGGCTTGGTCTGACCATTCTCCAGGACCCAGCCGTTGCTGAACCAACCGAACACCGGCGCGACGTCCGATGTATCCACCCATTCATCAATGAAATTCGGGAGCAAGTCCCAAAGCTGCATGAACATGAGCCAGAAACAGGAAAAGATGCCCAGAAAAAGAAGGAGTCGCTTGTCTCTTAGGATTGTCGCGATCGAGCCGACAAAGGTTTGCAAGATGCCGGGCTTGCTCTCACCGGACGTCTTGTTCACCACGTGCTGAGGTTCTTTGAAAAAAAAGATCGCGGGAATGAAGTTGGCCGTGGTGATGATCGCGGCAAAGTAGAAAACGTTGTCCCAGTCGATTTCCTTGCGAAGGACGGCGGCCGCCATCGGCGCGAGGGCGCCGCCAACATTCACCACCCAGTAGAAAACGCCCCATGCCAGCGAGGAAGTCTTCTCATCCGAAGACGCGGCAATCGTCCCATGTGCCGGCGGCTTGAAGACCGCAGTGCCGCACGCCACCAAACACGCCGCGGCCATGAAGACCCAGAAACCGGCGTTCTCCCAGCCACCTTGGGCGAGCGCATCCGATATTTGCTTTGATTGGGCCATAAGCACGTAGCCCAAAATGTTGATAATGAAGGCAGCGCCCAGGCTTTTGCGATACCCGTAGCGATCCGTAAAACCGCCGGAAACCATGGGGATAAGGCACTGGAGAAGCGCCCACACCATGTAAATTATCCCCTTCTGCGCATAATCGAGGCCGAGCCCGTTACTCCCCGAGGAGGCAACCAGGAAGAGTGGGGCGATGGCTCGCACGGCGAAAAACGCGAGCCTTTCCAGAATCTCCATGAAACATGCCACCCAGAAGTTGGCGGGAAAGCTGCGAATTTGCGTCATGAAAGACGGCTTCTCGTCGCTGGCAGGCATTTTGACTCCAACACTAAAGGCGTTTGAAGCGAACCGCGGAAACTTTTGTACGCTGGTCGTGAATTAGGCAAACCTCGCGATCTTGGGTTAGTATGGCACAAGTCCGCGTTAGTTTTGTGGGTAGATTCCTGAACCGAGCCCTGAGCGCGAGCGACGGGTGTTTCTTTCCGCCCGAGTCGATACCCCGCGCTGGCGCTTGGGGCTCGGATCAACGGCTAAAGCCGCAGACGATGCCTGTTTGACTCTGCACACGGTGAAATGACCTTACGATGCCCGAACTACCCGAAGTCGAAACGATCGTCCGCGATCTGAGCCGATCACTCATAGGGCGTATCTTTGGGCGGACTCGCGCGATTCGCAAAGACATCATCCACGGCGCCGCCGAACCCATCGACAAGGTTCTCCCCGGACGCCGAATCGAAAATATCACAAGACGCGCCAAGCGAATCGTCTTCGATCTTGACGGTCCCACGCGGATGGTCGTCCACCTCGGCATGAGCGGCCGGCTTCTTCTCATGCCCACACGACGGGCGGTGGCAAAACACACGCACCTGCGCGTCGCCATCCGCGGTGTCGGGCTCGAACTTCGCTTCATCGACCCGCGCCGCTTCGGCGGCGTCTGGCTGGTCAGTGAGAAGGA
>JACZTW010000073.1 GCA_022573485.1 Planctomycetota bacterium | reverse complement strand
ATGCCCCGGTTGATGGCGGTGTTGGACCCAGAAATGGATCAGGTTGATTGTTCTTCCGAAGCGGCGTAGTAAGGAAGCTGCTGATGCGGGAGAGCCGCTCAAGTTCAACTATACACGGGACAACCTCTGTTATTGGAGTCACTGGTGTGGTAGTTATCATAGATTTGCTGATTGACCGCCCTTACTTGTGTGACACTTGGTGGCATCGATTTTGGAACGGTTGTCCTTGATGGTGTGTGGTGGTGGTAGTGAGGAAGCTCCAGACAGAAAAAAAACTATATTTGTTTTGCCCTCGATGCGGATATGATTTACGAGGGCAAGAAGGTGATCCTGTAAGATGCCCCGAGTGCGGCAGGGAAAGTGATCTTGTTGATCTGCGTATATCCGCAACGCAGATCAACAAGCAGATAAGCAGGTTATCTTCAATACTAAGTATATGTGCGCTGTCGCTGTTTTTTAGTGCCGTGTTCACGCCTTTATTTCCGATCTGGTTTCGTTTATCCCTAGAGGCAAAAATGGCGATCGTTATTCCGTTATCAATTTGGGTATGGTTGGCGTATCGGTTTTATACAATGACGGGGGGCAAAGAGGGTTGGTTGACTGTCTTTATTTTAGACCAAGTTGCGGTATTGCTGGGAATTACCGGCATGAGTCTGTTCTATTGGTTAAACGTCCACTTCTATGACCCGCAACACACAGGTGCCGAACGTGTAGTAATGGGTCTAATTTCGTTTATCCCCGCAGGCGTTTGTCTAGCTTTTATGTTTATATTATTTGCCGTCATGAAGATGAAGCAACGGCTTCATACTTTGTTGAGGGATTTGGCTATTATTAGGGCTTTGAATGCGGGAAATCGAATTGGTTAGTCACGTGGCGTTCGCTGATGAAGAAGCGCTTGAAGTGGCGCACCGCCGAGAGCGCCTGGACCAATGTGATGCACAAAGCGAGTGAGGGTATTCGATGCATGGCTTGCTTTCCCTTCTGAGCAGTTGCTCGTAGGGTGGGTCTACATGTTGCTATTGTACCGACATTTCCCAACCATCGAACCTCAATCCGCCATCGTACCCAAGATGACTCACTCGATTCAAGCGAGGACGATCTCTGCCGCCTTGAATCGCGCCTATTGGCGAGCCCCAAGGGGCCAAATACGGCCACCACGCCGGAATGAGCCCTGCAGGTCGGATCCTCGAGCCGACGCCCACGCTAACCTATTGTTTTCAAAGGAGTTACGCCGGAGGTGACGATGCGGAAGGGCGCCGCCTGGCGTTGGAGCGGGCCATCCGCTCCTTGGAATGGGTCATTGGCTCCGCGGAATGGGCCGTCCGCTCCTTGGAATGAGCCATCCGCTTCAAGGAATGGACCACCCGCTCCTTGGAATGCCTCATCCACTCCAAGGAATGAGCCATCGGCTCCACGGAATGGGCCGCCCATTCCAGGGAAGGATCCGTTGGCTCCGAGGAATCAGCCGTCCGGGGAGGTCAACAAGCCATCCGGGGATGTCCCCGAGCCGTCCGGGGAAGGCAGCAGATCATCCGCAGCCCTCAGCGGGGCACTTGCGGAAGGCGGCAGATCACTCCGGGATGGCAGCGAGTCGTCCGCTGCCCTCGGCGGGCCACTCCCGGAAGGCAGCGGACCACTCCCGGAGGGCCGCGGGTGTCTACCGGATGGCGGTGGACGACCCCCGGAGGGCGGTGGGTGTCTCCCGGAAGGCGGCGAATGGCCCCCGGAGGGCGGCGGGTAGTCCACGGCGGGCGGAGAACGGTCGCAGGAGGGCGGCGAAGGAGATCAGTCAGCTCATTAAGGAATCGACGGCACGTGTGCAGGAAGGTGCTGCGTTGAGCGAGCAGACGGGCTTGGCGCTCACGCAGATCATCGAGGGTGTGGCCAAGACCGCCTCGGGCATCAGCGAGATCGCCAGTGCCAGCGAGGAACAGTCCAACTCCGCGGAAGAAGTCGGCAAGGGTGTGCAGAACGTCGCTGCTATCACCGAGCAGAACGCGTCGGCGGCAGAAGAAATGTCCGGATCGTCGGAAGAGTTGTCCGGCCAGGCTGCCGAGCTGCAAGAACTGGTCAGTCGCTTCAAGATCGAAGCCTAGACCGAGTTTATGTCCGGGCGGGGCGTTCGCTCGACCAACACCGCGTGGTGCGGGCGAACGCTCCCTGCCTTGGGCTGATCTGTCGACTCACGGAAGAACCGACACATGGCCGTCTCGCCGACTTTACAATTGACCAAGTCCGAGTTCAAGCAAATGCAGGAACTCGTCTATCGCCATGCCGGCATCGCCATCGGCAACGAGAAAGTGGCGATGCTGTCAAATCGGCTGCGCAAACGGCTCAAGTCCCTCGGCATGGAATCGTACGCAGAGTACTACGATCTGCTGAAGTCATGCAGCCCGAGTGACGAGGAGTTCTCGCACTTTCTCAGTACAGTCTCAACGAATGAAACATACTTTTTTCGCAACGAGCGTTTGTGGGATTATGTTGGGACGGATCTGATCAAACACATTTGCCAGGCCGCACAGGGTCAATCGCCGAAGCGCGTGGCCATCTGGTCAGCGGCTTGCAGCACGGGTGCGGAAGCCTACACGCTGGCCATCGTGCTGAAAAGCAAACTGCCCAAGTTCAGCGAGTGGCGTGTTCAAATCATCGGCACGGATATCAGCGAGAAGGTGCTGAATATCGCGCGCGAAGGCATCTACGAGGACCACGCCATGCACGAGGTGGGGCCGCAGGATCGACGTCGCTACTTCCGGCATGATCCCAAGACCAACAAGTATCAATTGAAAGAGGATCTCCGAAAAATGGTCGAGTTCGGATTTCATAATCTCCGCGACGCTTTCAAGCAGAATCACTTCGAGGTCGTGTTCCTGAGAAACGTCATGATGTATTTCGACCGTGAAATGAAAGAACGCGTACTGGCGAACGTCTTCAGCGCCCTGAGAGCGGGCGGCCTGATGATTACCGGAGACGTCGATCCACTGCGCGATGGCAGCGACTTGAAGGACAAGAGTGGTTTGGAATATGTGTGCTCGAATACATATCGCAAACCAATCAAGGAATCGAAAACCGCTGCACTTGTGCATGGATGAAGCAGTGTGGAAAGGATGACCTACAGTGGAACCTTCTGTTGAAATCACTCCCGAATTGCTGGCCGGCTTCATCGACGAAGCGGATGAGTATCTCGGCACGCTCAGTGAACTCTTGATGCAATTCGAGGAGGAGGCTGCGGCCGGTCCAATCAGCTTCACCGAAGGTGAGAAGCTTGATCAAATGAACGAGATGTTCCGGGCGGCGCACAGTCTCAAAGGCCTGAGCGGCGCGTTCGGCTTCTCGGAAATGAACTCACTGAACCACCGAATGGAGACGCTCTTCGACGAAGCCAAGATGGGCAAACGCAGCCTGGACAGCCAGGCTTTCGAGTCTCTGCTGACCGCGCAGGGCGTGATCCAGGAACAAGTTGAAGAATTGAAAAGTCCGACTGGCGCGGAGATTGACGTGACCGAATCGATGGAGCAGTTGCAGGCCATTCTCGATTCCACGGACTCGGCGGCAGGCGAGGCAGCGCCGTCCATTTCATCTGCTCAGGCCGATACGCCGGCCGGTGAAGCCTGTGAGCCGCCGCCTGCCCAACTCGCTTCGACAGAACAGGGCGTGCCCGCAAGCGTCCTTGATGATCCGGAACTGCGCGCGATCTTCATCCAATCGACGGAAGAGGACGTCGAAAAACTCTCCCAGGTGCTGCTCAAGATCGAAGAGGCGGCGACTGAGGAGATCACGACCGAAGCATTCCGCATCGCCCACACGATCAAGGGATCCTGCGGGGCGGCCGGCCTGACCGATGCCCAAGATTTAACGCATCGCATGGAGACCCTTATCGATCAGCTGCGCTGCGGCGAACTCAGTATCAGTGATCAGTTGATGGCCACGCTGTTTGCCGTCGCGGATCGCGTGCGCGAGGTCGTCGAGCAAGTCAAGACCGACTGCTACTCCGCCTGGCCCCCCGAGAGAATCGAAGAACTGTTCGCGAAATGGACCCCAGGCGGTGCGGGATCAACCGATCCCACGACCGTGGAGCCCGACGCCTCGGCTTCGGATCCGGGCGACGGCGATTTCGACATTCCTGCGGAATTCCTGTCCGGCGAACGGCAGGGGCTACTTGTTCGGGTCGAGTTTGACCTCGGTAACCCCGAGTCTGCCCTGCAGCCCTTCCTGATTCACAACAAGCTAAACGATCTCGGCGTTGTGGCCATCAGCCAACCGGATATGGAGAAGGATACGGGTGAGGATCCGATCGCGACGCTCAAGAGCCTGGTGGCGGTCGAGCAGGCCACGGAAGAATCAGCCCAACAACTTCAAGTACTTCTCAGCACTTTTGAGGTCCTGTCGGCGACCGTGGAAGTCGTGGGGGACACTCCCGAATCGGCCGACGCGCCACCACGCAAAGCGGAGATCAGCGATGACACGCAGGTTCAGCAGCCGGTCGAGCAGGCGGCCTCTGCCTCTGCTCAGAGCAGGGGCGCGACTGCCGAACCTGAGAAGGCAGCCTCTCCGCGGAAGCCGGCCGGCGCCCCCAAGTCACCCGTGGTACAGGAGACCATCCGTGTCGATGTCGATCGTCTTGATCAACTCATGAACCTCGGCGGCGAGTTGATAATTAACCGCTCGCAGTTCTCGCAAATCGAGCGGACACTCAAAGATGTTTTCACGGGCAAGGACCATAGTGTCGCAGCAGATGACGTTGCTCACCGTCTGCAAAATCTGGCCGACCAGGTCAGGGAACTGAACGAAAAGCACAACGGCATCGGCAAGACCATTGGGGATCTCGTGGAGGCCATCTGCCAGGGCTACGAGCCGGTCCGGCAGTCGATCGCGTGCCTCAAAGACCAGCGGCCGACCATGCACAGCCTATCCGAGGCAGTCAACACGCTCGGCCGGGTGTCCGACACGATGCAGAAGCAGATCATGGGAACTCGAATGGTACCCGTGGGCCCACTGTTCACGCGCTTCAAGAGAGTCATCCGGGACATTGCCAAGAATTTGAACAAGAAGATCGATTACCAAATCGAAGGCGAGCACACCGAGCTCGACAAGAAGATGATCGATGAACTTGGTGACCCACTGACGCACATGATTCGCAATTCCGTCGATCACGGTATCGAGACACCGGATGAGCGCACCAAAGCGGGAAAGAACCCGACCGGAACGGTCAAGATCGAAGCGTATCACCAGGGCAACAGCATCTGCATTCGTCTGTCTGACGACGGCAAAGGCATAGACGTGGAAGCGATCCGCAAAAAGATCGTGGAGAAGAACGTGGTCAGCGAATCGCAGGCCAGCCAGCTTACGGAGAAGGAGCTCGTGCAGTACGTTTTCCATCCGGGTATGTCCACTGCCAAGACTGTCAGCGACGTATCGGGGCGCGGAATGGGCATGGATATCGTGATTTCCAAAATCACCAATCTCAACGGCACGGTCGAGGTTGACAGTGTCGCGGGGCAGGGAACCACGGTGACCATCAAGCTGCCGCTGACGCTGGCCATCATCACGTCGCTCCTGTCACGAATCGGCGGTGAAGTGTATGCCATCCCGCTGGAGGCTGTGGCGGAAATCGTCACGGTCAATCAAGCGCACACCAATTCAGTGCAGGGCAAGAAAGTCGTCACCGTTCGTGGACGCGTCATCCCCATCTTCATGTTGGAACAACTCCTGGACATGGAGTCCATCGATGTGAAGACGCGTACTCAGGACAACGAAGAGTGGACGCTGGTCATCCTCGGCTCAGGTACGAGTCGGATGGCTTTGGTCGTCGATGAATTGCTCGGGCAGGAAGACATCGTTATCAAGTCGCTGGCGGACAACTTCGAGAACATTCCCGGTTTCGTGGGTGCAACGATTATGGGCGATGGTCGCGTGGCGCTCATTCTCGATCCGACCTACCTCCAAGACGACAGCAAACGGCAGGCGGGTAGCGCGGAATTGAAAAAGAAAGAGGTGCCGGCGTGACCTCACCCATGGCAATCGATCCGGCGAAGCAGGGCTTCATGGATACAATTGCGCTGAACGGCGCCGAGAACGCCTCGCAGGCATTGAGCAGGTGGTTCGGTCGATCGGTTCAGATTACCACGGGAGGCTTCAAGGTAGTGCCTTTGGAGGACCTCGCCGAACTCATGTGTGGCCCCGAAGAGGTCATCGTCGCCGTGCACACCATGATCGCCGGCTCATTGGGTGGCCATGTGCTGCTCGCATTTCCGGAGGAGGTCGCATACGGCATTGCGGACACACTCATGCAGCAGCCGGTCGGCACGACTGTGACGCTCGGAGAGATGGAGCAATCTGCGATTCAGGAAACCGGAAACATCGTCAGCAGCGCATTCATAAACAGTCTGGCGAATTCACTCGGCGTCCGGGCCGTGCCGACCGCACCCACATTGCTTCAGGATATGGCCGGGGCTCTGATTGAGCCCCTGGTCTTGGAGCAGGCTGCGACGAGCAATCAGGCGCTGATGATTTCTGCCTCTTTCAAGATCAACGACACGGAACTCGATTGGTGGTTGTTTGTTCTTCCTGATCCCAAGACGCTCAAAGTCATGGAGGCGTTGCTGACATGACGCGAGGGGCACAAGTATGTCAATCGGCCGACATGGCGGCAACTGCCGCTGCGACGCGGGACGGCGAGCCCAGGATCCACATGGTTGGTATCGGGGCGCTCAAGATTGCAGCAGCGCCGGAGAAGCTGCGCACGGTTCTTGGATCGTGCGTTGGGATCGTCCTCTTCGACCTGCATCTACGTATTGCCGGCCTGGCACACAGCATTCTGCCGCAGGGCTCCGAAGAAATCGAGGAGCTTGGCAAGTTTGCGGACCAGGCTGTCGACAATTTAGTCGTTCGGCTGACGGCGCTGGGCGCGTCCAAAACCCGTTTGAGAGCCAAACTGGTAGGCGGGGCTGCGATGTTTGAAACAGCGAACAACGGCGCCCAACTTGGCGAGCGCAACGTCGAAGCTGCCCGAAGACGGTTCCAAGCTCATGAGATCCCGATCATCGCCGAGGCTGTCGGAGGCACGAAGGGACGAAAGGTTCGCGTGCACCCCGACACTGGAAACGTTGAGGTTGCGATCATCGGTTCCGAGCCGGTCATCATTTAGGCGGGCTCCCATTCTGATCTGAAAGGTGTGATATGGCTGCAACCATCCTCATCGTAGACGATGCGGCATTTATGAGAGCAATGCTCAAGCGGATTCTCGAGGACGCCGGCTTTGAGATTGTCGGCGAGGCCGTCAATGGCAGGGAAGCGGTCCAATTGTATGAAGAACTGAATCCAGACCTCGTGACGATGGATATGGTCATGCCCGAAATGGGGGGCATGGAGGCGTTGCAGGCCATTCGCGGCCGTGACCACAAAGCGAAGGTCGTGATCGTGTCCGCCGTCGATCAGAGAGAGAACCTGCTGGAGGCGATCCGTTCCGGGGCGACCGAGTATATCGTCAAGCCATTCGACGAATCGCGAGTGATGAAAGCCGTCCGGCGAGCGTTGGGGCAGAGCCCGGCGGCTGCGTGAGCGCAAATGGCAAATACCGTGGAAACAATCAAGTGCATCGTGGTCGACGACGCTGCATTGATGCGCGCGACGATCAGGCAACTCCTCGAATCGGACCCGCAGGTCGAGGTCATCGATACCGCGGGGAGTGGCCCGGTGGCTCTGCAAAAGATCAGAGAGCAATGTCCCGATGTCGTGACCATGGATATCGAGATGCCGGGCATGGATGGCATCGCCCTCCTTCGTGAAGTGATGAGCGACTGCCCCGTGCCGGTGGTCATGGTGTCGAGTCATACGCAGGCGGGAACCCAGAAAACGCTCGAGGCGATGGAAGCCGGCGCCGTGGACTACGTATCCAAGCCCACCGGCGGCAAAGGGGCCGACCTCCGCGATATCGCTCCCGTCTTGATCGCCAAAGTCAAACAGGCTGCCGACACCAACATGGCGGCTCTTTGGCGCGTCGCCGCCGGCGCGGACAAGTGCCTCGTGCCGTCGAAGCAACGAGTATCGACGGGCGAGTTTTCCTTTGACCCACAGCACGTGATCGCGATCGGGATCAGTTGCGGCGGGCCTGCATCTCTGGCTGATATCTTTCCAGATCTTCCAGAACACATGCCGGCCGTGTTGATCACGCAACACATGCCGGCCGGATTCACCAAGAGTTTCGCCGAGCGTCTCAATCGGATGACCGATTTGAACGTCAAAGAGGCGGAGCGCGGTGATGAGGTGCGAGCTGACCACGTGTTCATCGCTCCGGGCGACTGGCACATGACCGTCCGGAGGCGCGCAAAGAAACTCGTCGTTGACCTGGACCAGGGGCCGACGGTGTGCAGCCACCGCCCCTCGGTGGACCGGCTCCTTCGCTCGGTGGCAGAGGTCTGTGGAAGCAATTGCACAGGAATAATAATGACGGGGATGGGCAATGACGGCGCCGAGGCCATCGGCGAGATACAGCGGGCAGGCGGCTCTACGATCGCGCAGGATGCCGATTCCTCCATCGTATATGGAATGCCAAAAGCTGCGGTAAAACTGGGGAATGTAGACCAATCAGTTGCCCTCCAGGACATCTTTCCAAACGTAGTCCGAGCGCTGCATGCGTCCCCGCATGGCGCCGCACAACTCGCAAGATCATAGAAACTAATGGCCAAGTCCGACTTTCTAACGGACTACGCGACTTTAGCTCGTGAGTCGAGAGCTGATTGCATGCCGCTACTGGTATCGTTTGAACGTGTAAAAAAGAAGAACCTGCCGATGGCGAGATCGGCTGCCCAAGTGCGCGGTTGCCTTCGGCGTGCCCAGCGCGAGGCGAATGCCCTGAGCAAACGAGCCTCGAGCAACGCCGCAAGGCGTGGCGCAAAGGCGTCTCTGATGGTGCAAGGTTGGTAAAGATGCGGTTCGGGGAGGAAGTCCCGTCTTCTGGGATGATTTGGGGGCAATCATCCCCCCAAGCAATCGAAAAATCGCAGAAATTCCTGAACGACAACGCTTCTGGATGGCCTCGTTCAAATATCGGAGAGAGAGGGATTCGAACCCCCGGTACGGTTACCCGCACACACGCTTTCCAAGCGTGCTCCTTCAGCCACTCGGACATCTCTCCAGCAGCGGTCGGCAATCAGCATTCAGCGATCAGCCGGGAAACCGTCCACGGGTCAGCTTCTTCCGGCTGACCGCTGACCGCTGACCGCTGACCGCTCGAAACGACAGTGTATGAAGCCTTCGTGGCCTCTGCAAGTTCAGGCTCTGTCAGCATCCACATCCACCACGACCAAGCCGTTCTTGATGACCTTTTGCACGGGATAGTGCCCGACTTCGTACAGGAAGCGGTCGAAATTCGGCACGCCCAGCACCACGAGATCAGCCTCCATACCCACGGCGATGGCGCCGAGGCGTTGGTGGCGGTTGATGGCGGCTGCGGCGTTGGCGGTGGCTGCGACGAGCGCTTCGGTCGGCGTCATGCGCATTTGCGTGCAGGCCATGCTCATCACCAGTGGCAGCCATCCCACCATGCTCGAGCCGGGATTGTAGTCCGTCGCCAACGCCACCGGCAGGCCAAAGTCGATCAGCTTGCGGGCCGGCGCCTGCGCGACGCCGAGAAAGAAACTGCACCCCGGCAGCAGCACCGCGATGGTGCCGGCCTGCTTCAGCGCCGCCATGCCCGCTTCGTCGATGCACTCCAAGTGGTCCGCCGAGATCGCGCCGACCTCGCCGGCCAACCTGCTGGCGCCCATCTGCGTGATTTGATCGGCGTGAACCTTGGGCAGCAGGCCCCGAGCCTTGGCGGTTTCGAGCACGCGGCGGGAATCCTCCACGCTAAAGGCCGAGCGCTCGCAGAACACGTCGCAGAACTCCGCCAGGCCCACGCTCGCGATTCTCGTGAGCACGCCGTCATTCAGGATGCTGTCCAGATAGCCGCTCGCGTTGCCTTCGTACTCCGGCGGAACGGTGTGGGCAGCGAGATAGGTGCCCACTACGTCCATCGGCAAGTGGGCATCGAGTTCCGCCACGGCTTCGAGCATCTTCAACTCGTCTTCGACCCGCAGGCCGTAGCCGCTCTTGATTTCGACCGTGGTCACGCCCTGCTCCAACATGCGCATCAGCCGCGGCTGGGCCAGGGCGATCAATTCTTCTTTCGTGGCATCGCGGACATGCCGCATGGTGCTGCGAATCCCGCCGCCCGCCTCGGCAATCTCGACATAACTCCGGCCCTCGCTGCGCTGCACAAATTCGTGCTCGCGCGTGCCGGCGAAGACTGTGTGCGTATGACAATCAATCAACCCCGGAATCACGCATCCGCCCCGGGCGTCGATGACCTCAGCGTCAACTACCTCCGCGTCCGCGCGGGCTGAAGCCCGCGGCTCGGTGGCTTGCGCCTCGGGAAGATCGGATTCACGTCCGAACCACGCGATGCGATCACCCTCGATCACGACGGCAGCGTCGTCGATGACCTCCACCCGCCCCATCGTCGGGCCGAGCACCGGGCCCTGTGGCACGACCACGAGTTGACCGATGTTTTCAATAATGGTAGTCAAATTGTCAACCTGCGTGCCACCGGCCGGCGAGGATGCCTTCGACGGTAATGTCCTCGTCGAGTTCATCCCAGCGCAGGGCCTTTCCGCGTGCTTCGATCTTGACCTTCGCCAAGTCGTCAGCAGAGGCGCCCTTGAGCCGGGAAAACTTCTCCACGGGGAAGCCGATCTCTCGCCCGTCTTCGAGTTCGATCCACACTTTGCCGTTGGTCACCCACGCACGGAGTGCTTTAGGAGTGCTCGTCTGTGCCGAAGTACTCATGCCACTTCTCCAGGAATTCCTCGCGATGCTCGATGACGATCCCTTCCAATTCCTTCAGTTCTGATGTTCTCATCCCGTCATTAAAGGCCAGTGAAACGGAATCTAACCAGAATTTGCAGGTGTCCTCTGCTCGACGAATGTGGACATGGGGCGGTTCCAGCCCTTCGTCGCTGTAGAAGTGAAACCGGAATCCCTTGTACCTGTATATCGTCGGCATCTTATTGTACCAGTTCGGATCACATAGTTCTGCCGGGTATCTTCACGCCGCGCTGCTTGGCGATTTGTTCGGCTTTTTGGTATCCGGCATCGACGTGGCGGAAGATGCCGGTGGCGGGGTCGGCGGTGAGGACGCGTTCGAGGCGGCGCTCGGCGGCGGCGGTGCCGTCGGCGACGATGACTTGCCCGGCGTGGATGGCCAAACCAATGCCCACGCCGCCGCCATGATGCACCGAAACCCAACTCGCACCGCAGGCCGTGTTGAGCAGCGCATTCAAGATCGGCCAATCGGCAATGGCGTCCGAGCCGTCCTTCATTCCCTCGGTCTCGCGGTTGGGCGAAGCGACGCTGCCGCAATCGAGATGATCCCTGCCAATCACAATCGGCGCACTGACCTTGCCCGTGCGGACCAAGTCGTTGAACACTCTGCCCATCTTGGCCCGCTCGCCATATCCCAGCCAGCAGATCCGCGCCGGCAACCCTTGAAACGCAATCCGCTCGCCGGCCAAACGAATCCAGCGGCAGAGGTGCTCATTCTCGGGGAAGGTCTCCAAAATGGCCTGGTCGGTCGCGGCGATGTCGTTTGGATCGCCGGATAGCGCAACCCACCGGAAAGGCCCCTGCCCCTCGCAAAACAGCGGGCGAATGTACTCCGGCACGAAGCCCGGCACGTCGAACGCATTCTTCACGCCCGCCTCGACGGCCATCCCGCGGAGATTGTTGCCGTAATCAAACGTGATCGCCCCGCGCTTCTGCAAATCGAGCATGGCCTGCATGTGCTCGCCCATAGCCCGCATCGATTCGGCAATGTACTTGTCCGGATCGGACGCCCGCAATGCCAACGCGTCGTCATAACTCATGCCGTTCGGCACATACCCATTGAGCGCGTCGTGAGCCGAAGTTTGATCGGTCACGACATCCGGCGTGATGTTGCGCTTGACCAATTCGGGCAGCACGTCGGCAGCATTGCCGATCAGCCCGACCGACAGCGCCCGGCTTGGATTTGGCATCGTTCAGCCAGCCGAGCGCTTCGTCGAGCTTGTCCGTCAGCTTGTCGCAGTATTTCGTATCCAGCCGCCGCTGGGCGCGTTCGCGATCGACCTCGACGACCAAAACGCAACCGTTGTTCATGGTCACCGCCAGCGGCTGAGCGCCGCCCATGCCGCCGAGCCCACCGGTCACGACCAGCTTGCCGGTCAAATCGCCGCCGAAACGCGTGCGCGCGAGTGCGCCGAGCGTTTCATATGTACCCTGCAAAATGCCCTGCGTGCCAATGTAGATCCAGCTCCCGGCGGTCATTTGGCCGTACATCGTCAAGCCCAGCGCTTCGAGCCGCCGAAACTCGTCCCACGTGCCCCAGTGCGGCACGAGGTTGGCGTTGGCGATCAATACGCGCGGAGCATCTTCGTGCGTCTTGGCCACGCCCACCGCCCGGCCGGACTGCACCAGCAGCGTCTCATCGTTTTCGAGTTGCTTCAGCGCATCGACGATAACCTCAAAATCGCGCCAAGTCCGCGCCGCCTTACCGCTGCCGCCGTAAACAACCAGCTCGTCGGGCTTCTCTGCCACCTCGGGATCAAGATTGTTCATCAGCATGCGCATGGCTGCTTCCTGAAGCCAGCCCTTGCACGTCAGTCGCGTCCCCCGCGGCGCACGCACTTCGCGAGGCGTGCCAATATCCAATGTCGCCGTCGTCATTGCATGGTTCCTTCGTTCAACTATCCCTATATAGCCGGCCGCATGCGGCCGGTTACTTAACCCGCTTAACGCCAATCTTCGACGCCGCCTTGCGCAGGTTGTCATCCAGCGTGGCCAAGTGCAAACCCTCACGCATGGCGAGTTCCACATAAGCGGCATCATAAGCGGAAATCGTCAAGCTTCGCGCAACGGACATAATCTCGCTGAACGCCCCCGATGTGGCCTGCACGTCAATTGTAATAGGCAAGCCTTGCAGCAATTCCAGAAATCTGCTGCTGTCGGCTTTGGTCAGCCGTTTGCGCCGCTCACCGACGAGTAAGACGTTCGCTACCTCCAACGGCCAGATCGCAGGCACCACCGCCTCGCGCTTGGCGAGCTTCTTGAGCACACCGTCCGCATAGCCCGCCGCCTCGTCCTCGAAGCACCAGGCCATCGCCACCGAGCAGTCCAGAACGAAGGGCTTCAGAACCGCCTGCCTTCCTCGATCATCTTGCGCAACGATAGCTTGCCGAGCTTGCGCCCGCTGCGAAACTCACGCAGCTCCTCAATCACCTGCGCCGGCTTGCGTTTGGCGTCCGCATTGGCCGGCACAAGTCGCGCAATGGGCACGCCGTGCTTGGTAATCGTCACACTCTCGCCCTTCGCCACCATCTGCAGCAACCGGGATAGATGTGTCTTGGCCTCGTAAGAACCCACTGTGTGCATGATGAACCTCGAT
>JACZTW010000072.1 GCA_022573485.1 Planctomycetota bacterium | reverse complement strand
GTTGCACGAGGGTTCTTCGTTTGTCGGCACTCCATGGTGGGCGTTCTTGGTGATCATTGGACTCGATCTCGGTGCCGGAGCTGTCACGGGGCTGCTCAATTTGCTCTTTGCGGCTGTCCATTACAATTGTGGGTCCATGCTGGTCGCACAGGACGGGACGCTCTGTAGTGCTTGCGGCTACTGTGTCGCTCATTCCTCATCAGCCCACTGTTCGGAGTGCGGCGTGCCCAAGTCCACGCCCACGAAACCGTTGGGTCGTATCTACCGCATGTCCGAACTCATCGGCGCTCAGAGCAGGAGACTAATCTATGGATCGATCATTTGCATCATGCTCGCCTCGACCGGGTTCGCCTGGCGTCAGATGCCCGTCTGGCGATTCGTCTTCAGGTTCAAGACGGAGGATGGTGTCGTTCAGCAGTCATTCCACAATCCTGCGGGCGGTGCCGCCGAGTTCAACCTACACGCTGTTGAACTCGGCACTCCGATCGAGGGCGACCCCCAGAGCCGGGCAATTATCGTCCAACAGTATCGACGAAGCTACTTCGACGCCCCTCTCCTACAAGTGCGTATCGGGTACGTGGTTTCGATGTCGAGTGGTGGAAATAGCACGTTCCGATATTTCATGGATGGAGTTCCAAGAATTGTCTGCGAGTTGGATGAGCGCCAGACGGAGCACGCGATAGACAATGGCGTCCCCGACACGTTGGCGAAAGCCTTGATCGACGCCGCCGATGATGCTGGATGGGTTCCTTCTGGCGTCGCCGCGACAGGGAAGTCTGACGTGGTCGTTTCGGCGGATGGGCATTTTCCGGAGTTGGAGAACGGCGAGAAGTGAGGAATTGTTCCTTGCGTCGTCTCGGTCGATCGGGATGCCCATGCTACCCAGCCGGCGGCCTGCGTGACGCAGGCCGCTACAGTTCGATGACTTGGCCGTCGTGGCCTAGTTGCATGTTGGGGGGCAGTTCGCTGTTGGTTTTCTCGTGCATGAATTCGTGGGCGATGTGGGTGAAGTAGGTCTGCTTGGCGCCGATGCGGCCGGCCCATTCGACGGCCTCTTCGAGATTGAAGTGGGTCGGGTGCGGGCGGCGGCGGAGGGCGTCGAGAATCAAGACGTCCAGGCCTTCGAGCATTTTCATTGAATCGTCCGGGATGTAGCTGCAATCGGTGCAATAGGCGAAATTGTCGAATCGGAAACCGAGCACCGGCGTGGGGCCGTGGATTAGCGGGATCGGGAGAACTGTGCAGGATGCAGCGGGCGCGCTCGAATCGGTGCTCTGCACTTCGATGGGGCCGTCGATGGGGATGAAATCGAGGTCGGGTTTGTGGCTGGGGTATTCGGGATCATCCACAAAGGCGTAGGCGAACATGCGGCGAATGGCGGTGATGTCTTCCTGCTGGGCGTAACACTTTAGCGAACAGCTTTGCAGCCAATTGAACCGTCGCAGGTCGTCCAGGCCGGTGACGTGGTCGGCGTGGTGGTGGGTGAACAGCACGGCGTCGGCCCGGCGGATGCCGCCGGCCAGGCATTGCAGGCGCAGCTCGGGGGCGGTGTCCACGAGTATGTGTATGCCGTTGTGCTGCACGTGGATGCTCGGCCGGGTGCGGCGGTCGCGCGGATCGTCCGATGTACACACTTCGCAGTCGCAGGCGATCATGGGGATGCCGTGCGAGGTTCCCGTTCCGAGCAGGATGACCTTCATGCCGACTGTTCTACAGCCCAAAGCCCGCTTACGCCAGAGGATTTCACAACTTGGCGGCTGTCGACCGCACGTTCGGCGGGGTTGTTGCCATCGTGTGCCGCATCATCTACCTTGTTGGCCATCTGATGATGGTGAGCACGATTCCACGACGCGTTCCTTGGTGTGCCGTTCTAATGGCGGTCGGCGCGTGTGCGCCGACGGCGGGTGACCTGGTGCAGCGGCTGGAGGACCGTGACCCGTTGACCCGCATTCGCGCGATCACCCAGATCACGCGCGCCCGTCAGACAGATTTGATTCCGAAACTGGTAGACCGCCTGGAAGATGAAGATTCCGCAGTGCGCTTCGCGGCCATTCTTGCGCTGGAGGATCTCACTGGATCGCGCCGAGGCTATGGTTATTCGGCGCCGAAATCGGAAAGGGCCAAAGCGGTCGCGGCCTGGCGGGAATTTGCTCTTCGACAGGATGCGGCTGCAACGGAGGAGGCCGGATCGAGTCCTTGAGCTTTGTCGCGGGCTGGGGCCGTCATTGTGCGGAGAATCTGCTAAGCGACGAAGTCACTGCGGGAGGGCCCTTCGCAGGCCGCCGTGTCGAAGATATGCGATCTGTGGCGGTGTGATCGCGTTGGCGTTAGAATTCCGAGGCGTGGTCCGGGTGCCCGCACACTTGCGAAATGCACATTTGTTATGAGCGAGATCATTAAAGAAATTCGGCGCGTGGATGATGCGATCGTGGTCGTTGTCGCCGGTGAATTGACGCTGCGCGAAGCGCCGAAGTTCCACGGCGCGCTGCTCGAATTGTGCGAAGAGTCGCCCAAGCACCTCGTCGTCGATCTTTCGGAGGTCTCATTCATCGACTCGTCCGGCGTCGGAACGCTGACCGACGTTTTTCGGAAGTTGAATAAGCGCGGTGGGCGGCTGGCATTGGTCGGGCTTCGCAAAATGGTGCGCAGCGTGTTCGAGATCACGCGGCTGGATCAATTCCTCGCCATTTTCGACACGGAGGAGGAGGCCCTGCGGCCATGAGCGATTCGCCCGCAGCCCATGATCCGCGAGAGACACGCTCACCCGTGAAACAGGCCGTCGAGGGCCTGGGGGCGCTGGCCGATCTTCAGTTGCGGCAGGGGGCCGGCCTGATTCGGAGCATCGGCGGCATGGCCGCTCTGTTCGCCGATACAATTGTCTGGTGTTTTCGCGGTTTCTTTCGGCCGGGCGTCCGGCTGAGTCGGGCGGCGCTGACCACGCAAATGCTGCGTGTCGGCGTGGACAGTATCGGCATTGTCATCATTGTCGAGTTCTTCATTGGGTCGATTCTGGCCCTGCAACTGGCCCCGGTGCTCGCAAGCTACGGCCAGCTCGATCAAGTCGCGGTGGTGATCGCCATTGCAGTGGTGCGCGAGTTGGGGCCGCTGCTGACCGGCATCGTGCTGAGCGGCTATGCCGGTGCATCCATCGCAGCGGAGCTCGGCGCGATGGTCGAAGCCGAGGAAATCAAAGCACTCCGCGCGCATGCCCTGGATCCGATTCGTTTTCTCATCGTGCCCCGTTTTCTGGCGACGGCGGTGATGATTGTCGGGCTTACCGTCATCGCCGACATCGTGGGTGTGCTCGGCGGATGCCTGACCTCGTGGGCCGTTCTGGGCGTCTCGCCACAGGTCTATGTGGATATCACCCAGACGGCGCTGGTGGCCAAAGACTTCATCACCGGGCTGGTCAAGGCCGGCGTGTTCGGCATGTTGATTGCTACGATTGCGTGCTATCAGGGGCTCAATGTTTCCGGCGGTGCCGTGGGCGTCGGCAGGGCAACGACCGCGACGGTGGTGCAGTGCATCGTGGCCATCATCGGCATGGACGCGGCGTTCACTGCGGTATTCTACGCGTTCGGCCTGTGATCACATTCAGCAGTTGGGTCTTATGGCAGAGGAAGACATCATTATTTCAGTTCGAGATGTTCGCAAGACCTTCTCGAATGCCCGGGGCGAAACGGTCACGGTTCTCGATGCCGTGACGTTTGACGTGGTTCGTGGCGAGACGCTGGTCGTTATGGGCGGCAGCGGTTGCGGCAAGAGCACGCTGCTGAATTGCCTGATCAGCGAGTACGACCTCGACGGCGGGCACATCACGTTTAAGACTCGAGACATGGACTCGCCGGTCGATATCGTCGGCCTGGATGACGACGCGCTGAATGAGATCCGCAAACGCTTCGGCATTCTGTTTCAAAGCGGCGCGTTGTTCAATTCGATGACGGTGGGCGAAAACATTGCTTTGCCATTGCAGGAGCATTCGGTGGTCGATCCGGCGGTGATCGATATTGTGGTGACCTTGAAGTTGCAGCAAGTCAAGATGTTGCCGCATCGGGACAAGATGCCGGCCCAGCTTTCGGGCGGGCAGAAGAAACGCGCCGGGCTGGCCCGGGCCACGGCGCTGGATCCGGAAATCCTGTTTTATGATGAACCGACGGCGGGCCTGGACCCCGTGACCTCGACGGCCATCGACGAACTCATGATGGATCTGTCCAAGAAGCTGCGCGTGACCAGCATTGTGGTGACGCACGAGATGGACTCCGCATTCCGCATCGCCGATCGAATGGTCATGCTGGAAAAGGGCAAGGTGCTGAAGATCGGGACGCGGCAGGAGTTTGAGAAGCTTCGTGACGCCGACGCAAGCGAGTTGGGCTCGAATGACGAGCGGCTCATGAACCAGTTTCTCAACGGTCTGGCCACGGGGCCTCTGACCGATGCCGAGGGTCTTAGCGAGTTTGAGAAACTAATCACAGCCGGTTGACCCAATGAAGGATACGATCGATGCCCCGTAAGCGAGACACGTTCAAGCTCGGAATAGCCGTGATCGTCATGGCCTTTTTACTGGTAGCTTGCCTGTTATTCATTGGCAGTGGCGGGCTGTTTGTGAGTGAGCACGGCGTCCTGATCGTCCGCTTTCGGCCGGGCGGATCGATGCCCGAGATTTCCGAAGGTTCGGTGGTGACTTATTTCGGGCAAAAGGTCGGCCTGGTGGTCAAGACAGAGCTCGTCGAAGATAGAGACGCCGAAGACTCGACGATCGTAGGCCAGCCGTTTCTTGAGGTGCAGGTTAGTTTGTACGAGGATCTGGGGCTGCGGGAAGACTGCACTGTAGTGGCCAGCGGGCCGCCGCTGGGCGGAATCGGCATGCTTGAGATTCTCAACCGGGGAAGTTCGCCAAAGGCCCTTGAGCCGAGTCAGCCGATCTACGGCCAGGTGGCCGGCTTTCAGGCGGCGCTGGACATGATCACGCGCGAACTGGACGAGAGTAACGCCGACGGACTGGTTTCGCTCATCAAGGTTCAGTTGGACGCCGAGGATGAGCGCTCGCTGGTGGTCAAAGTCCACAAGTCGCTCGCGGACATCAATACTCTGACCGCCAGCCTGGCCCGTGAACTGGATCGCGAGCAGGATGACGTGTTTCTGGCCAAGATTCACACCAGCGTTGATTTGATCAATCGCAGCCTTTCTGAGGTCGCCGATCTCGTCGAACAAAACAGGTCCAAGATCGACAGCACGATTGCGTCGGCGGAGCGTGCGACGGGCAAACTGGATACCGGCGTGATGGATGTGCTGGCGCGCGAACTCGAGTTGGACTCGGATCCGGAAGTCACGCTGCTGACCAAGGTTCACGATGCGCTTACCGGTTTGAACGAGTCCTTGGCAGACCTGAACGTCGTGACGGACGGCGCCAAGGAAATCGTGGTGCTCAACAAGGATCGCATCAGCGAAGTCGTGGAGAACGTCACGACGGCCAGCCAGCATTTGAAACGCGGCATTCGCGATCTGGAGCTGCATCCTTGGCGGCTGATCTTCGAGCCTTCGGTCGGCGAGAAGCGTGAACTCCACATGCTGAACGTCGCCCGCGAGTTCGCCGAAGCCGCGGCCGACCTCGATGACTCAACGTCGCGTTTGCGCTCGCTGCTCGACGTTCATGAGGGTCGGATGCGGTCGGATGATCCGTCCCTGGCCGAAATCCGTGCCCGACTTTTGGAAACCGTTCGGAAATTCGGCGAGGCGGAGCAAGCTCTGTGGGCCGAACTCAAGGTTGAGTGACGTGTTTCAGACCGCGCGGCATCGAAGCAACTTCGGCCGGGCATGTCGATGTGCAGTGCACAGACATCAGGCGCGAGTCGAATCGCCTCCTGGATCGCATCTTCGCTGTTGCTCAGTGAGCCGACGACCTGCATATCGTTCTCCGATTCGAGCAAGCTGCTCAACATCTTCCCGATCAGTTCGTGATCGTCAGCGAGCAGGATCGAGATGGGCTTGCTCATTTCACGTCCTCCGCCGTCCGCGGCTTGTCCTGCAGGGCGAAAGACGCCAGGCTACCACAACGCCTGCCAAGCGGGATGCAGGCTGGATCCAACCCTTCGGAGCGGAGAATATCCACTATTGTAGGCGGCTCATTCGCCGTCTGGATCTGTTGCAAAAACCGTAAGACTGTGGTACGTAATTGGTTATGTCTTCATGGCCATCGTAGCCACTCGTACTATAATTGAAGTGGAGCATTCACCTTATGTCCAAACATAAGGGATTAGGCCATAATGCGTTGTTACAAGGCCGGGCCGTGAGATCGTGAGTTGCCCGCAAGAACGTGAGGGTTGATCGAGTCTGCTTTCTTGCGGAACTAGTAGCGGCTCCCCTCTCAACGTGCGGGCCCGGGCGAAAGAGTTGTCAAGTGTCACCGGTCATGTTTTGATCGCGGAGTGATTTCGGAGAAGACCTATGGCAAATGAGAAGGATACAGTTTCCAGTGTCGTCGCTGGAGGCCATGTCGGTGCTGGGGCAGCCGCCACAGTGAGTTCAATCGGCTTGGCGTCTCCGGAGAATCAGTCACAAGTTGGTGTTGAGGACTGCACACATCCCAGGATCCGGATGGCCGTTGTCAAGCTCGGATTGACGCAACGAGAATCTCAGATCGTGGAGAAGTTCGCCATCGGGAGGAGCACGCAAGCGTTGGCGAACGAGTTGTTCATCAGTGCAGCCACCGTCAGGACACACCTCAGGAAGATCTTCACGAAGCTCAATATTGGTTCGCGCGTGGAACTCCTGTCGATGGTGGTCTCGAGAATTCTGGAAGATATCGACGACCGAGCCGATTGAGTCCGCCGCGGCACGAGCGCCGGAGATCCTCGACGGCGTCTGAGGGATCTCGCGTCGCCCGCTCAGTGCGCGGGTCTTGCCCTTCTGCCAACGCGCTCGTTTCCACGATTTGGACCTTATCAGCCGCCCTGCTCGCCGGAGAGACGGCGCTTCTTCGCACATTTGGACGATACGGCTGACCTTATCGGCCCCGTTCAGGTCCGCAACTCCAAGCCTCTCCACGTAACCCAAGGCTTGCTCATTTCCCATATTGTACAGTCCCCCAGCGTTGAACATCCTCACACTATCTCACGAAGAGGGAGCAAGACATGGAACAGGCGATGATTGAACGTCTCGAGAGCAGCTTCAACCTGCTGGCGCCGCGAGGCCCCGAGTTGGTGGACCGCTTCTACGCGCATCTGTTCTCCAAGCATCCGGCCCTGCGTCCGATGTTTCCCAGCGACATGGGCGAGCAAAAGAAGAAGCTGTTGGCGTCGCTGGTCTTGGTCATAGAGAACATACGGAAGACCGAGAAGCTGGAACAGCCGCTCCAAGACTTGGGAGCGCGTCACGTCGGCTTCGGCACCCAGGCGGAGCATTACCCGGTGGTCCGCGATACGTTGGTATCGGTGATGGCGGAGATGGCCGGCGAGGCTTGGAACGACCAGCTCACGCAAGACTGGAACGGTGCGCTTGATTTCGTATCCTCCGTCATGCTCGAAGGCGCCGAGAGCGCGGTGCCGGCCGGCCATCCGAACTAACCGGGATGCAGCAGGCGGCCTTCCATGCCGCCGGCAACCGGGAGTATCGCTCCTGATATGTGCCCGGCCAGGCGCTCGGAAGCAAGGAACACAATCACTGCGGCGATATCTTCGGGCGCAGCGATTCGCCGCAGTGCCATTGTGGCCGTCGCCTGCCGCACGGCCTCGGCGTCGTGCGTGCAATCGGCGGACATCGGCGTATCGGTCCAGCCTGGACACACGCAATTGACCCGCCCGCGCGGGGCCAGCCTGACGATCTCGTTCTTCAGCGTCGCGGTCAAACCGTGGGTCAGTCCGGCCTTGGCCGCCGCATAATCGGCGTGCCCCGCTTCGCCAAACAGGGCCGCCGTCGAGCCCACCAGTACGATGGAGGCCGACTCACGCGGGTCGGCCTGGAGATGTCGCAGGAACGCCCGGCACGTCAGAAACGCGGCGGTCAAGTCGGTCCTCAGCGTGTTCGTCCATTGCTCGAGCGACATTTCATGCAGGGGCGTGAATTCCGCCGGCCAGACGCCCGCATTGACCACCAGCGTATCGATTCGAGCACCTGAACCCAGCGCTTTGTCGAACAACGTCTGTGTCTGATCCTCATCGCGCAGGTCGGCCGAGATCGCCGGCGAGTCCATCGAGAGCTGCTTTGCCAGATCGTCCAGCGGCTGGCGGTTCCGGTGGTAGTGCAGCACGAGTCGGCACCCTTCAGCCGCGAAGGCCCGCGCGGTCGCCAGACCGATGCCGCCCGACGCGCCGGTGATCAACACACATTTGCCATTCAGGCCGGTATCCATATTGACTTACTCCGTTCAATCGCTGCGGGGCGGGTTCTCTTTTGCTGATCTTCGTTCTTCACGGAGCGCATCATAATCGCCGCAGCGCACCTCCCAAAGCCCAAGCCGAAACCACACGTCTGGAGGGCGATATCGACGATCGCTGCCGTGACCTTTGATCTGGCAGCTTCCGCGCCATACAGTAAAGACTGAGGCGGAGTTTTCACGAACGCCTCGGGCGATGTGTCTCGCAACTGCGGAGCAACATTGATGGTCGGCCATTTGAAGATCGTATGCAGTGTCGTGCTGCTCGTGGGGAGCGGGCTTGTGATCGCCGCTTCCGCCGCTTCCGCCGCAGATTTGTCCCCGCATGAGCAGTTGGTCGCTCGCGGGCTGAGCAAGAAAGCATCGTACTACGTTCTGCCGAGCGAAATCGAATTCAGCAAGCGCCTGCCAGACGCCAGAAAGACGCGCGCCAAGCTCAGCGAGGCACTGAAGAAGCAGGCCGACTTCGAGGACCAAAAGCAGCAACATCGCAAGAACATCCGCGAGTATGTCGCTGAGCGAATGAGGCTGGCGAACAGGCTGGCGAGCACGGGGGACGTCGTCAAGCAGAACCGGCTGATCGCACGGCTCAACTTTCTCAACGAGCAAGTCGAACTCTACACCGCGGGCGGCGTTTTCCACGATGAAGAAATGCACGTCGCCGCGGAACTGGGCCGGGCGCGTCAGGATTTCGTCACGTTGGTCGGTGAACTGCGGGCGATGGTCGATAAGACGGACGCCGAATACACAGCCCTGGCGGCCAACCCCGGCGTGCAGTCGGCGCTTGACGAGTTGAACAAGACCAGCAAGCGGCCGCTCGCGCTTGGGCCGCGTCCCAACTATGCACGCAATCTCAAACAACTGGCCAAGATGGAACAAGCCATCGTTACCAAGTCCATCAAGCTGCACCCTAAAAACGGCGTCCTGTGGTTGGACGTGTCGCTCAACGGCCAGGCCCCAAAGCGCATGGTTTTCGATACGGGCGCGAGCATGGTGACGCTGCCTTTCGAGTGGGCTGCGGAACTGGGTTTGCACCCGACCGAGAATGATCCCGTCGCGCGCATGTCGGTCGCCGACGGCAGGACCGTCCGCGCCACGCGGATGACGCTCGATTCCGTCCGAGTCGGCGATTTTGAGGTCCGCAACGTCACGTGCGTGGTCATGCCCGACGGCCTGACAAACGTCCCGCCGCTCCTGGGCCAGGCATTCTTGCGTCATTTCATCACCACGTTCGACGCCGGCGCGGGCGAATTGCACCTCTCCAGAGTCGATCCCACAGCCAAGCCCTGAGACTGAGTGCTGAGTGCTGAGTGCTGAGGACCGAGGTCGAAGCGCAGCCGAGATCCGCCGTAGGCGGGACTGAGGACTGGTGGCTCGTGGTTCGTGATTCGTGACCGGTCGCTTGCGCTCTCGGCTCTGACTGTTGAATCCGCAATCCGAAATCCGCATTCCGCATTTCCTCTCTCGCGCCGCCCCATCAGCCAAAAGGCGCAACACGCGTCCTAGCCTGATAGTGGCCTTGGGCTTACGACGCGGTGGGTTCGTTTGGCCAATACGCTTTTTCGCACTTTCACGTTCTGCCATCATCCAACATTTCACACGCCTCTGCCCCTTCTCCATTTGGACTTTGGACGTTTTGACTTTTCGACTTTTCCATCGCTTCACGCTTCACGATTCACTCTTCACGTCTCTCCCTACGCACAACGGGTCCGCACTCTTCGCCCATCTTCATAACTTGCCAGGTGATCTATTACGATTCGGCCCGCGAGCGATCAGGCGTGATCGGTCAATCCGCCGAGGCTCCTGCCCTCTTCGTTCCCCGGGAATTCCCCCAGAATCTGAATTATAGCCCTTGACGAATATAGCCGATAAGCTATACTGTGGTGCATGGCCTGGGACGTGGAATACACGGACGAGTTCGGGAGCTGGTGGGAAAGCCTTGACGAAGACGAGCAATCTGCGGTCGATGCCAGTGTAAGCCTGTTGGGGATCTACGGCCCCGCCCTCTCGCGTTCCCCATGCGGACCACCATTCTGCTCATCGGCGGGAACAAGGGTGGGGACAGCCGGTGGTATGACAAGTTTGTCCCTGTGGCGGACCGGCTTTATGACCAGCACATGAGGGAAATCGAAAGCGAGGGCACCAATGGCTAAGAAGTACGCGGAACTCCGCAAGAAGATGAGCAAACGAGCGCGCGACGCTTCGGACCAAAAGCTCAAGGGCCTCCTGCAACAGATGCCTCTGCATCAACTGCGGGCCGCGCAGGGCCTGACGCAGATTCAGCTTGCGGAGACGCTGAGCGTCAAGCAGGCCAGCATTTCAAAAATCGAACACCAGACGGACATGTACGTCAGCACCCTGCGCAGGTTTATCGAAGCCCTCGGCGGCAGCCTCGTGATCGTGGCCCAGATGCCGGAAGGCAAGATCGTGATTGATCAATTCAGCCACGATTCAGCGGACGATGTGGACTCTGCTGAAGCCTGAACCTCCCCATGCATTGGGTCGCTCGCTCGCCGCGGCATGAGATAGGTATTGCGTCCCCCGAATTGCCTCCCGAATTGCCCCCGAATTGCCTTCAGCGCCAGATCGGGCGATTTCCGGCGCCAAAGGCATTCCGGCCTGGCTACCTGGGCTATTTGAGATTATAAGAGCAGGACAATGCTGATTCCCAACTTCTAGCAGAGCACGCATGAGCACTCAACGAGATGTGATCGCAGCATGGCAACAGTCCCTCGAAACCGCCTTCTCTACTACTCCACTTCTCACATCACTGCAAAGTGCAGAAGGTGAACATTCACGCCAAATCACTCAACGAGGTGATGGCTTTGCGACATTGATGCGTTGCTACCAGGAGTTTGCCCTACAGACTCTGGATGAGGTCCCGCGTCACGACCATGTCCTCAACGTCTACAATGTTGCGCTCAACACGGCAGCGATTAAGCGATTCCGTGCAGTATTCCATGCGTACGACGCGGGATACTACTTTGATGCCGCGAGCGGAATACGCACGATCTTCGAAATAACAATGTACTTGGCAGCTGTACTAAAGGGTTACTTCGGTTTTGATCGTGTTCACGAATTCGGTCGCGACCTTGACCTAGGATCGCTGGAATTCCGTGACATCAAAAAGCACAAACGCGCTCACGATAGCCGACTCGGCTCTGAGGTATCCCAGAAGATCTATGGTGACCAAAGCGGCTTGTCTCCAGAAGAAACCGAACAGATAGGGATTCTAATTTACGTTCATCACTCCCACGTGCATCGTGGTGAATCGAACATGGATAGAGCCATTCTCGAAATGCTCGAGTCACGGCAAATGCCTAGAATCACACCCACTCTAGATCTCAAATTAGCATCCATCTTCTGTAATCCAGCTGTTCTCGCAGCTTGGACGCACACACGGGTCCTCCCGTATCTATCTTTGCCAGATCGCTTCTCCGGGGGCTGGACAAAAAAGTTTGACACCTTAGATAGAGCGTTTCGGCAGTATTTTGATTTGTGGGAAAACACCCTGCCAAAGCAAGCATTCATCAGCCTGATTGACAAGAGCTTCTCCTTCGACGACACGATCGCTCAGAAACAAGCATCCACCCAGGCGACAAATCAGGATCGTGGTTGAAGCTGCTGTGAATACTTGTTTCTGAGAACAAAAAGAGAGAAACCTTGTTCTGATTCTATTCCCGCCGGGGTGCCACTGGCGGCTTGTCCGCCAGTGCTGCTTGCGTTCGATCGGCACTGCCAGGCAAGCTGCCAGTGGCACGCGTACGCGGCTAGTTGGTATCGCCTGCATTCGGCTCGTTCGAGGCTTTGTCCGATTTCGCGATCCTCACCATGAAGTCCGCCGAGACGTAATCTTCCCAAATGGTTCTCGCGAGATCTTCATCGGGATCAGTGAATGCCAGATAGTAGGATCCATGAATCTCATACATTCCAGCCTTGTCGAACGCGAACCATTTGCTCAGGCTGATTCGGTCCTCAAACACCTGGCCGGGTTGCAGAACCTGTCTTGCGGCTAATCCGCCAAAATGATAGCTGGTTCCGATGTCCTCAAGCTGTTTCCCGCCGTAACGCGCGGAGAAGATGTATTGATTGTCTCTGGCGGCGCGATTCCGGCCACCTTTCATGAAAGCAATTGTGTGGGTGCCGACATTCGCAATCTGAAGGGTTGCGCTCACTTCGTCTCCGACGCTGAATTCTTGCTTTGTGGGAATGAAGGAGACACGCAAGTTGTGGCGCGGGTGCCTGCGATAGGCCACAGGTGTTTTCATATATTCGGATACGCGTAGCGCATTCTCTTTTCCTGAAATATGAAAATTCAGCGAGGACAGCTCCTGATGTGATGCGCCCGAGCCGGTCTGTCTGTAGGCAGTGCGCGCAACAACCAGGATATATGACGATGGCCCGATCTTTTCATCGTAGGGCACGGTCACGGATAGATTGAACCGCGTATTCGCGTTGTTCTGGGAGGAGAGTTCGCTCGTCTTGATCTTGAGGTTTTGTCTGGTGCCGAGGTAGAGCTTCTGGCCATCCTGACTCATGATCCATGCCGAGGAATCCGCCTGTGTGCGCAGGTAGATTCCATCATCAGGTTGATCGGCACCGAGCGCAAAAGTGCTGGAAAAAAGCAGGATTGTCGTGGCGAGTGCGTTCATCTCTGACCTCCAGCAATAGCCATCTTGATCCGCCTAACATGCGGAACTTTGGTTTCCTGACCGTATAACACGCTTGTGGGTCGTCTGCAAGAGGCATCGGCGAGTGAGGCCTGTAGGCCGGCAGGCAGGTGAATCGGTTCGAGACGGAGATTCTGAGGGCGGAAAGTCCGCCGCGAGGACGCGGCGTCTCGCGGAGTCTCGGGCGACCGTGCAATCCGGCGAGGCGGACCGTCCCCGGTCCGCAATCTCCCGCAGTGAATTCCCCGCCGATCGGTGGATTGGTCACGCTGAAGTGCTACCCCGGCGTCTGTTCGTCCCGGAGGGACAATCGAAAATAGCTCAGCGATTCATCGCTGGGTCGCGGGTCCGGGAAGTGCATTTAGTCCCATCGGGACGGCTGAGGTGTACACGATCGTTGGCGTTCGACGAGATCGGTTCAGTCGTCCCGACGGG